>JAADGX010000287.1 GCA_013152135.1 Chlorobiota bacterium | reverse complement strand
GCATTGTAATCCACGACCCTGGGAACAACCTGGACACCTTTGAATTCCCACACCTGGTCGGGATTTTCCGCAAAAGAAATCCGCATCCCATCCCGTCGTCCTGATATGAGGAGAACGTCCAACTCCTTCGTCTTGAAAAAACCGGGCTCCGAGTTCCGCTCCAGGAACACATCAGGAACACCGTCGCCGGTGGCTTCGGACACTGCAAGGACATGTGTTGCCCCTGGAATATCCAGCCCGCCTTTGATCCCGCCTGATAATCCGTTTTTCGATCCCAGGACGAAACGGCAATGCTTCTCATCCACCCAGACAAGATCGAGAGAACCATCATGGTTGATATCTTTCCAAAGAAGGCCAAGCCACGGTTTGCCTTCAGTGTACTTTCCAGCCGCCATGGAAATCACCGAGAAATCCACGGGCAGCAGGAGAGAGGCGGATGAATTCCTGGAAGACTTGATGACCACTTTAAAACCATCCTGTTCCGGAACAATCAGTTCCAGCGCACCGTCCCGTCGAGGCTGAATGAACGGCATCCAAGCCGGCTCCTGGATATTCCGCAAGTCCCAGCATCGTGTCGCATACAGTGATTTCCATCGAACGTTCGGAAAATAGTTTTTGCGACCGGGCAGATAGAAGACGCCATCCACCGTCAGGGCGACGATGGCTTTTCCGATCGGCGCGGGATAGGTCCCCGCCCAAACCGCCATCGTCTCTTTCGGCAACTGGATGATTTGATTCGGATCGCTTGAAAAACCTATGCCGCGACGGGTATGGTGGATTTGCACGGCGAGACCTTTACTATTCCGCGAAAGTGCCAGGAGATCGGCGACGTCATCGCCGGTCACATCGAGAAAAATGTAGTCGAGGAGTTGGCCAGCCACGTTCACTGGCACGTGGGTGAACCGTGTGTCCGCCGAGGCTCCCGCTTCGACCAGGAGGATGAGGATCAGTATCCGAAAGACAATACGCAACATAGACGAATAGAACGTCCTGAAGATACATGAACAAAGATATCGCCCCGGCTTACGAGGAATTACCGTAAAAGTTATGCTTTAAAAACGAACCCGGATCGAGGCAGTGGGATGCGGCACCAGGCGACCATCCAATCCGCGACGAAGGTCCACCCTCGAGAAGAACTTCACGCTCTTGTTATACCGGGACACGGACCAGGCTGCATTGGCAGCGGCGAGGATATGGTTCAAGATAACGAGTTTAACAGCCGTTTCACCCACCGCGTAAAGATCATTCGCATCACCGCGCATACCGGCGTACTCGAGAAAACGGGGGGACAGGTTCGAGAAATACTCTTTCGTGTCGGTCAATTGATCATCCCACCCGTGATTGTATTGCGGGTATTTTCCGATCTGTTCGTAGTACTGCTGGTCTGGACGGCGCGGAAGCCTGTGTGAAAATTCGATAATAGCATCTTCGACCCGGTTCATGGCGTCCCAGTCCACTCGCTCCCAGGGCGGCAGACTCTCATCCGGATTGACATAAATGATCTCGGTATCTTCGCCCCCGGGGAATTCCCGCCCCCACTTGTTCAGCCAGTCGGTGTACTTGACCACGTTCCAGTGTTGATCGGCAAAGGATTCGAAAAGGGCGGTTTGATTGTCCCCTTTCGCCATGTAATTAAAATGAGTGACCCATAGGGCCACCTCGGCGGTCGCGAATACCGCCGCCATAATATAATTCTCCGCGTAAATATCCCCAGCCCCCGGAACGATGAGAGACAGAATACCCGCCAGGAACGGCGACTTCTTCAAATCATCGTTCCTGCCGGACAAAGGCAGAATGGCATTATCGATATTGGCCGGTGATTCACCATTCATTGATCCATATTTCAACTGTACCGCGAACGACAAAGGATCGTCTCCCGGACCACCGGATGCAGAGCACACGTCCGGAACCAGCAACGTCAGAACAAAAAGAAGATAGATGATTTTCATAGTATTCAAATCAATGAAGAATAATCATGTGATAATGTAAATGCGTTTTTCATGAACATGCAATCCCGATCCTTTTCCCCTCGCACGCTCTCGAATCATCAATACGGTGCGGGAAGGAATTGTTTTCTTCCCATCCCGGCGATTTCGTAAAGATAATATTCAAAGAAATTCAACCTGATTAAAAGGCGGGGGTTTCTGTATCGGAAGGAGGCGCACTTTCTTCCAGGAACCGCATCTCCAGGTTTTCGAACCTTGCATATTCCTTGACAAAGGCGAGGTCCAACTGCCCGGTTGGTCCATTCCGCTGTTTACCGATAATGATCTTTGCTTTCCCTTCATCGTCCAACGCTCCATCTTCACGCTTGTGAAGATTACGATGCACAAAAATAACGACATCGGCATCCTGTTCGATCGATCCACTTTCACGAAGATCGGAGAGCATGGGGATGGGATCACTCCGATGCTCGATGCTGCGATTCAACTGGGACAGCGCTACAACGGGGACATTCAAATCCTTCGCCAATTCCTTGAGCGAGCTGCTGATCATGGATATTTCCCTCTCGCGACTTTCCGCTTTGGGCGCGTGCATGAGCTGGAGATAATCCACGATGACCAGGCTGATATCGTGTTCCTCTTTCAGGCGCCGTGCCTTGGCACGCAGTTCGAGGATGTTGAGCGCAGGGGTGTCGTCGATAAATATCTTCGCGCCGGCCAATCGCCCGAAATGCTGACTGAGACGCGGCCAGTCATCCTCGCGCAAACGCCCCGTGCGCACGTGGTGCATGTTCACACGCGCCTCGGCACACAAAAGGCGCATCGTAAGCTGGGGAGCAGCCATTTCCAGGGAAAAGAACGCAACCGCCCGGCCATGATCGATCGCGGCATTTCGAGCAATGGACAGGGACAAGGCGGTTTTTCCCATCGAGGGTCTCGCCGCAATAATTATCAAATCCGACGGTTGGAATCCGCCGGTCAAATTATCCAGTTCCGAAAAACCCGTCGGCACACCCGTTATGCCATGATGCTGGTCCTGGATGGAATCGATCAGTTCCATCACATCTTTTACTGCTTTCTCCATCGGGATGTACGAGCGCTTCATATGGAGTTGCGACAACTTGAACAAACTCGCACTCGCCTCATCCAACAGGCTGAACGCATCAGCGGATTGATCGTAACACTGGCTCAACGTCGTGATCGTGCGTTCGATGATGGCCCGCGCCAGGGCTTTCTCACTCAATATTCGGCAATGGCTTTCGATATGGGCAGCGGTTGATACCGACGTGAGGAGCTCGCTGATGTACATGACCGACCCCACATTGTCCAGCTCGCCGCGCCTGCGCAACTCCTCGATGACCGAGATCTGGTCGATGGGTTCATTACGCTTGTACAGGTCGCGCATCACGCGGAAGATGATCTGGTGCGCCTGCTTGTAGAACGAATCCGTCTCCAGCATCTCGATGGCGGTAGTGGCAGCGGATTGTTCCAGCAACATGGCACCCAAAACCGCTTGTTCGACTTCGAGAGCCTGGGGCGGCACGCGTCCTTCCGCGGAACCGTTCCCCGATGTTCGCGGTGTATTCGCCCTTCTTTCTGTCATCAGCCGGCCGTGTTCAGGTTGTCGTGCATCTCGCGGAGTTTCTTAAAATCTTCCCACGTGGGGCGTTTCCAATTGGGGTTGCGGAGCAACGCCGCCGGATGGTAGGTCACTACCATCGGTATGTTGTGGTAGGAATGAACCCTGGTTCGCAACCGAGTCAAGCTTTCCTTGGTTCGTAACAATGTCTGCGCTGCTACGCGACCTAATGCTACAATTATTTTCGGATTTATCAAATCCAACTGATGGTGCAGGTACGGTTCACATGCGCTTACTTCTGCGGGTAATGGATCGCGGTTATTCGGTGGCCTGCATTTCAGGATATTGCAGATATAGACGTCTTCCCGCTTGAAATTCACCGATTCCAGAATTTGGTTCAGGAGCTTGCCCGCTCGGCCGACAAAAGGTTCACCTTTACGATCTTCTTCCGCACCCGGTGCTTCTCCCACCAGGACAATGTCAGCATTCGGGTTGCCCACTCCAAAGACGAAATTCGTTCGCGACTCTCCCAGCGGACAATTCCGGCACGTGCGAATGCTCTCGTAAAGCTGCCGAAGCGACGTCGTCCCCTGGAATCGCTCGGGGGTTATGCGTGAAGAGTCGATGGGAGATCTCCGTTTCTCGTGAACATGTTGCACTAACCTCTCGTACAGGGTTCTGTTGTACGCTTCCTCCCCGAACAGCTCCGCGTCGTGCTCGAGAAATTGCCGGACTACATCCTGCAAGTCATCCATGGCGCCTCCGGTTTACACCCACGTCCCTGTATTTTCCGGTTTTTCCAGTTTCCTCGCGACGAAATCCAGAATGTGATCGGCCACGCGGTCCTTCGATTGCCGCTCGAATTCTTTCACTTCATCTTCCGTCACGAACGTCACCTTGTTCGTATCAGCGGCAAAGGCCGAGCCTTCCTCCAACGGATTGTTGACCACGAAGAGATCGGCGTTTTTCTCTCGCAGCTTACGCCGCGCTTCATCGACCATGTCCTTCGTCTCAACGGCAAACCCGACCAAAACCCGGGGGCGCTTCCGCTTCCCCAACCAGGAAAGAATATCGGGTGTCCGCCGCAACTGAAGCGTTACGGTTTTCTTTGTATCGGGCGATTTCTTCAACTTGTGCGGAGATGCTTCAACCGGCGTAAAGTCGGCCACGGCAGCCGCCATGATCGCGACGTCGAGCCCATCTGCCGCTGCTTTCACTGCTTCGAACATCTCTTCCGCGGAACGGACGTCAACCCGTTTGACTCCCGGCGGTGTCGAAATGCTACTCGGCCCGGTTATGAGCGTAACACGCGCACCTCGCCTGGCGGCGGCGGCGGCAAGGGCAAAACCCATCTTCCCCGTGGAGCGGTTCCCGAGATAGCGCACGGGGTCGATATCTTCATAGGTCGGCCCGGCGGTCACCAGGATGCTTTTTCCGGCCAGGTCCGCTTCCACGTCCATCGCGCGCCCTATTGCGTCGAGCAAGACTTGCAAGTCCGCGAGCCGACCCTCACCCTCCAGACCGCTGGCCAGCTCCCCCGCTTCCGGCGGGATAATCCGCACGTTCCGTTCTTCGAGAAGTTCAAGATTGCGCCGTGTCGCCGGGTGTCGATACATGTCGACGTCCATGGCAGGCGCAACGAGAAGCGGGCATCTCAAAGCCAACACCAGCGCGGTCAAGGCATTGTCGGCAAGGCCGCAGGCAATCTTGGCGATGGTGTTCGCGGAGGCCGGCGCGATGATCATGACATCTCCCCATCCGGCAAGATCTATATGCCAGGTACCCCGGGAGGCGCCTTCCGGAAACATTTCCCGTACCACGGGTGCGCGGGAAAGTGTCGCCAGCGTCAGTTCCGTTATAAAATGGCTCGCCGATTCGGTCATGACGACGCGGACTTCCGCGCCATGTTTGATCAATTCGCGGACCAGGTACGCGGACTTGTACGCGGCGATACTGCCGGTTACTCCAAGGATAATATGTTTCCCGGCAAGGTTCAGATTATTCCTCTTCTTCCTTGTACCGATAACGGAGTTTTCCTTCCAACATTTCCTCTATCGCCTGCTGGGTCGGTTTGGGCATCATTTCATACTCGATGCTGATCTTCATCTGTTCCGGATTGACCTCATCTTCCTCGCCTTCAACGT
>JAADGX010000125.1 GCA_013152135.1 Chlorobiota bacterium | reverse complement strand
TCCTTGTACACCACGTACGCGGTATCGGCAAAGCGCCAGCGCCACGGCTCGGCCTGGAGCAGGCCCTCCTGGCGCAGGTACGCCACGTGATCGGCGTTGAACTCCACCTTCGCTCCCGTGGGATTGACCCACTGGCCCAACACGCGCTCGTTTGGATCGGACCCGCAGGCGGAAAGCCCGAGAGCAAGCATGAACATGGCAAATGCCATTCGTTTCATGAATCCACTCCTGCAGAAGATGACACGATGGTCCTGGTCTCCAGGTACGTCCAGACGGCTTGCTCGATAGCGTCGAGATCGATGCCGGAGATGCATTCCAGGTTGTGCGGGCACTCCCGCTTCCAGCAGGGAGAGCATTCCAGGTCTTCCCGGTAGAACTTTTTCCCCCGCTCGTACAAGTCGATTTCCGCCTGGCAGCTCAAGCCGAACCAGGCCAGCACGTGTTTCCTCAGCCCGATGGCGATGTGCATTCCCAGTGTATCGCCCGTGATGACCACGTCGGCCAGGTTCTCGTAGCAGATCCCCCGCCGCAATCCCTCGGTCGTGGGCGTGTTGACGACCTCGATTCCCTCCGCCATCGCCATGTCCGCGATGCGGGCGTTGCGCTCGGTATCTTCCCTCCCCCCAAGTAAAAGCACGCGGACACCGGGACGCCTTGCCAGCCGCCGGATGAGCTCGAGGTGCTGTGCCACCGTCATCTTCTTGTTGGGAAACAAATCCGAGCAGCCGGTATTGAACCCTACCACGAGATCGGCTTCCTCCAGGCCCCATTCACGCCTTTTTTCCCGGCAGAACGTCCCTTCCTCCGGACTCAGGACCAGGACGTATTCCGCCCGCGCGTAGGGCAGCTTCCAGGCTTCCGCAAGGATGTCCTGTCCGGTACGCGTGTTGCGGCGGAACTTGAGCTCGTCGTCCAGTCCCAGCCGGTAGCTGTACTCCGCTTCGGGATTCGCGGGGATGATCTGCCCGGCCGTGTTGAGACGGAAACCCCGCACTTCGCGGGCCCGCAGGGTATTGACAAAGGCACAGGCCCCGACGGACTTGTCCGCGTTGAGGACGAGATCGAACTCCATCTGCTGCAAGACCATGCGCTGCTCGTCCGTCCACGGAAGGACGCGGTGCAGGAAGGGGTTGCCCTGCAACAGCGGCATCGCCGCCGGCCTCGTTACCCAGAACACCGTCGATTCCGGGTACGCCCGCCGGAGGCCTTCGAGCTGGGCCGTGGTCATGAGCACGGCACCCATGGCGTCCAGGCTTACCACCAGGATGCGCATACCGAAGGGCCGGGGATCCCGGCACTGCTCGCTGCAATCGACGCCGGGGTAGCACGGCTTGTACCCGGTGAACGTCGTGCAGTCTCGGTATTTCTCCGGCGAATCGAGCGTCACGATGTAATCCGATCGGTGAGGAATACGTTTACCGGACAGGTACGGCACACGGTTGAAATGTTCCCCCAATGTAAAAAGACGGGAGGCGAAGTTTGATATTCGCGTTCCATCTTCTATATTTTCATCTTTGTTGTATGCACGAGCGGCACCACCATGAGCAAATATACGAATCGAATTCCACATAAAGGACACCACGACTGGGCTCTTATTCTCGGATCCTCCTCCGGTTTCGGCGGCGCGACGGCGCTGGCCCTGGCCGAGGCGGGCTTTCACATCTTCGGCGTGCACCTCGATCGCCAGGCCACTATAAAGAACGTGGAAGCCATTATCGGGGGCATCGAGGAGCGGGGGTGCAAGGCGGTGTTTTTCAACATGAATGCCGCCGATCCTATAAAGAGGGAAGAAACCCTTGACGAGATCCAGGAGCGGTTCCTCTCCGACAAGCGGGCGCACGTCCGCATTCTCTTCCATTCCCTGGCGTTCGGCACCCTCCGGCCGTTCATATCCGTGAGTCCCGAGGAAATGATTACCAAGGCCCAGATGGAGATGACCATGGACGTCATGGCGCATTCCCTCGTGTACTGGACACAGGGCCTCATCAAGCGGGGACTCATGGAAGACGGCGGCCGTATCATCGCGATGACGAGCGAAGGAGGCAGCATTGCCCTGCCCTTTTACGGGGCCGTGTCCTCCGCCAAGGCGGCCCTGGAATCACACATCCGGCAACTGGCGGCCGAGCTGGCGCCGCGGGGTATTACCGTCAACGGCCTCCTTGCCGGCATTACCGACACGCCCGCCCTGCGCAAGATTCCCGGCGCACGGAACATGATCAAGGTGGCCCGCCGCAAGAACCCTTTCGGCCGATTGACGCGACCGGAGGACGTGGCCGAAGCGGTTGTCCTCCTGGTCATGGAGGGCGCGCACTTCATCAGCGGCAACATCATCGGTGTGGACGGGGCCGAGAGCAAGGTCGCGTTCGTCGGCCAGAAGTACCCGCATGAATCCGGGGCCGGCACCCGGTGACGGCATTCATCCGCACGTCCGGACAAACAACTTTATTCATCCACAACCAGTTATTAAATCAGACATGAACAGATTTGAATTCACCGAAGAGCAAAACATGCTCCGCGAGATGGTGCGCGACTTCGTGGACAACGAAATAAAACCGCGCGCGGACGCCATCGACGCCGAGGAGGAAATCCCACAGGAACTGATCCGCAAGATCGCCGAGACGGGATTGATGGGCACGGTCTTTCCCGAAGAATACGGCGGAGGAGGGTTCGGCGAGGTCGGCTACTGCATCGCCCAGGAAGAGGTGGGACGCGGTTGTCTCTCCACCGCCACTTTCATCGGCGCGCACCAGTCCATCGGCACAAACGCCATCTACCTGGGCGGTTCCGAGGAACTGAAGAAAAAGTACGTTCCACCCCTTGCCCGAGGCGAAAAGATCGGCGCCTTCGCCCTCACCGAGGCCCAGGCCGGTTCCGATTCGTTCAACGTTCGCACGCGCGCGCGCAAGGAAGGCGATCACTGGGTGCTGAACGGAGAGAAATTGTGGATCACCAACGGCTCTATCGCCGACGTCGTTTCCGTTTTCGCCCGCACCGACCGCGGCATTACCGCCTTCGTGGTCGAGACCGAGTGGGACGGCTTCGAGGCCGGTCCCAAGGAAAAGAAACTCGGCATCCGGGGCAGCGTCACGAACGCCGTTTCGTTCAAGGACGTGAAAGTGCCCGAGGAAAATATCATCGGCAGCGAGGGCCGGGGGTTCCTGGTGGCCATGAAGACGCTGGACGCGGGCAGGCTCGGGCTCGGCGCCTGTTGCGTGGGCGCGGCCAAGGAAATGCTGGAGCACTCCGCCAAGTACGCGAAAATGCGGCGGCAGTTCGACGCTCCCATCGCCTCGTTCGAAGGCGTGCAGTTCATGCTGGCGGAAATGACTACGCTCGTGTACGCCATGGAGAGCATCGTCTATCGCACCGCCGCCGATTACGACGCGGGAAAGAAAGTCGCGGGTCAGGCGGGAATCGTGAAACTCTTCTGCTCCGAAGGACTGGACAAGGTCGTGGACCTGGCGCTCCAGGTACACGGCGGCATCGGTTACAGCCGCGAACTGCCCGTGGAACGGTTTTACCGCGACAGCCGCATCAACCGCATCTTCGAAGGAACGAGCGAAATCCAGCGGCTCGTCATCGCCCACGACATCCTGAAGAAAAACGGCGTCTGGAAGTACTGAGAAGCGCGGAAACGCTTAACCCGACCGGCCTCTCGCGGCCGGTTTTGCTTTTCCCACGAAAGGATTTCCCGCGAGGAAGAAACGCCACGGCAGCTCCACGCTGTCCCTGATGCCGATACGGGGCGAGGCAACGATCTTTCCCTTCTCGTCCCCGTCGTCGCGTCGAATGGTTATCGGTCCCTCCAGGAGGCAAAGACCGTTGTGGCGGCGATTCACCGCGTACGCCTGGCAAACCTTTGCCGGGCCGTTGGTGAGGTCTTCGTCCCGACGGGCGGCAGGACGCCGCTTCCTGATGACGTCCAGGCCCGCCAGCGGTTCCACCGCCCGGATCAACACCGCCGCCCCCACTCCTTCCTTTTCCGTCACCACGTTCATGCAGAAGTGCATGCCGTACGTAAAGTAGACGTAGAGAATCCCGCCCTCCCGGAACATGATCTCGTTGCGTTTCGTCCTCCCCCTGTACGAATGGGCGGCGCGGTCGCCGTCCTGGTGGTACGCTTCCACTTCCACGATGCGGCCCGCCACCAACCCGGGTCCCTCTGTGGAGACCAGTATCTTACCCAGCAGGTCCGGCGCGATTTCGAGTGTAGGCCGAAGATAGAAGGCGCGGTCCAGCACGGGCAGTTCGAGGATGTTCATCGCGGACGCTTCATGATGGTCTGGAGAAAAGCGAGCAGGTCGGCGGCGTCGGCCGGCGAAAGCTTGTCCGGCGGGAAAAAAGGCATCGCGTCGCGCCCCGTCCATACCAGACGCGCCGTAGCGGCGGCATCGAACACGCGCGAACGCAGATCGGGACCGGCGGCCATGTCGCCCGGAACATGGCACATGCGGCAAGCGCGATCGAACACCTCACCGCCTCGCTCGGGGTCGCCGCGACGGCGCAGCGCCTTCTCCACGGCCTCGGACAGGCGGAGGGAATCCGCGGGTCGGTTCAACGCCGTCCACGCTACATGCCTCGGTTCATCGCCCGGCGAAACGGCCTGGAAGTAGGCCAAAAGCGCCCTGGATTCCGACCGCGTCAGGGCGTCGTCGTACGATCGGCCGCGGCCCTGGTACAGGAGGGCGCACCTGGCCGCTCCCGCCCCGTACCGCCGCAAAGCACCGCCGGTAAATTCGCCGTTCCAGGCGCTGATTCTCCGGTACGCTCCCAGGATCGGACGCCCCGGCTTGATGTCCCGTGCAGCGCGGATACGATTCTCCACGTAGTCGGCGTGGCAATCGGCGCAGGCTACCGGCCGCGCTCCGAAGCGGCGGTCGTAGAAGATCTCCTTGCCTTGCATAACGAGGGAAGCGGAAAACGCAGGATCGGCGGGACGTGCCCGATCCGCTTTCTCCGCGCAGGAGCCGAAAACCAGGCAGCCGAGCGCCAGCAGGCCGGACATTACCGGTCGCGCCACGTGTCCGCGGATTGTTCGCACCGGCCACATGACTTTCAGACCGGCTCCCACATGTTGCCTTCGCAGGGGATGTGGTTTTCGGACACGTGCTCGTCCAGGGCGGTGCACATGATGGAAGAGGGATCGAAATGCCTGCACGACGCGCACAAGGTGTCCTCGACGATTTCCCGCGTGTTTTCCTTGAACAGGCGGTACTGGACTTGGGCGGGATGGATGACGAAACCGTACAACGCCATGACGGTCACGGCCCACCACACGGAGTAATCGACCATTGTAAAATACTCGTTCACGATCCATGCCACCAGGATCACGGCCACGGCGCGGAACAACGCCCAGGTGAGGATGCTTCCCAGCGTGTTGGGGAACCGCGGTTCTGTTTCTTGTACGGGAGGGACTGTCATGGTTCCGTTTCCTGGCTTCGTTTGCGAGCGTGGCCTCAAACTTATACCTTGCTTGATGCCAACAGGAATATTCACGTTTCTGTCGGCTAATCCAAATCCACGATACCGCATGTTGTTCACGACTTCACGACACTGGAAACCCCGATGGAAATACCGCGCCCACGGCTACTTGTGGCGCATGCATTTTTCCGGAGCGGGTCGCATCATCATCGAGGAACGCAACCCGGACACGAAGAAGACCTCGTTTTCCTGCCTGGAGGAATCCACGGGCAAACCGGTGTGGCGCAATC
>JAADGX010000068.1 GCA_013152135.1 Chlorobiota bacterium | reverse complement strand
TGGCTGAAACGCAACACCTGGGAGAACTCCTTTCCCGTTCGGGCGCGGACCAGGTAGAGCATCACTTCCTCGATCTTGAGATCGAGCTGGCGCCAGAACTCGGGTATCACGCGCAGTTCATGCTCCTCGGCGAGGAGCCGTATTTGCTTCCGCAGGGAGCAGAGCATGAATCCCGTTTGCGATACCAGCCCCGGGTTGTCTTTGAACGCTTCCGCTATAGCTTTTTCGGTCATCGGTGTTTCGCCCGTCAGGAGCAGTACCAGGCGCCGCAATTGCTGTTTGTCGGGGACCGCCCCGGAAAGCGCGGGCGCGGCGCCCGACATGTCGCGCTGCCAGTTTTCCACGAGCGTTTCCACGTGTTCGTTCGAGAGCTGAAGTTTCACGGCCGTCGACTCCATTGGCGTTGTAACCGGGAGGATGATTGCCCTGATGCCGTCATGAACTCAAGTGGATCGGAGAAAAAAAAACCGTCCAGCAGGATGATGGACGGTTTCAATGATTTCATGGCGGTCAGCGCAAGTGGGCGTTGCAATTCTGGATCATGGTCTTGGCCGGTTTGCGTAACGTTTCGATATCCG
This sequence comes from Chlorobiota bacterium, assembly GCA_013152135.1. GTDB lineage: Bacteria > Bacteroidota > Ignavibacteria > SZUA-365 > JAADGX01 > JAADGX01. The sequence goes on along the minus strand of JAADGX010000068.1, from coordinate 5,172 downwards.
TGGCGGCCAGGACTTCCTGGAACTGCGCTTTTGCCGCCCGGTAGTCTTTCAGACCGTACAGGCTTTCCCCGATCCAGTACATTGCGCGGACTTTGAGCAGTTCGTCGTCGGTGTTGTCCCGGATTTCCCGGAAGATCGTCATGGCGTGCGCGTATTGCCGGTTCTCGAACTGCGCTCGTGCTTTGCGGAACATATCCAGGTAATACGCGAGATCATGGCTCTTTGTCGCCGGTGCGGGCGCAGGCGCTACGTGGGGACGGCGGTACACCGTAGTCAGTGGCGTGTTGGTCGGTTTGACCATGACGAACCTGAACGTCCCGGGGTTGATGTACTTGAGCACGAAGCCCTGGTAGGGGAAGTTGTACGATTCGCCTTCCTCGTTGACGATGAATTCACCCTCGTTTCCGAAGAACGACGTGCGCGCGGTTGTCAGCCGCCAGCGCTGTCCGTCCACGAGGAACTGGTTTTCAAGCGGCAGGTTGGCAACGCCAATGATTCCCATTTCGATTACTTCGTAGGAACTGGGATTGAGCACGAAGTAGAACGTGGAATTCTGTGGAGGCACGTAAACCGTGGGCGAGGCGCCGCGTTCGAACATGTAAGCGACTCCCTGCTGCTCGAGCAATGTGCGGCCTTCACCCCAAGGCATTCCGATGGTAATTCCGTAAATAGAAATGTTGAGACTCTTGATGTCCGCGTTAACCTGTGGAATGGGTTGTTCCGCGATGTTTATCAGTCCTGAGACCTGGTTTTGCGAGAGGACAGGCGCCTGGAAGAAACAGAACCAGGCGAGTGCCGCCACCGCGAGCCACGTCCGAAATTGTTGTCGAGTGATCATGCTGTCCTCCTGAAGTGAAGCCACATGAAAATATCCGGCAAGCTGTGCCTAAGGCACCGCTTAGCGAATCTGGTCCCGGATTTGTTCCTTGATGTCGGCGATACGCGGGATGTCGAGTCCGGGAACTGCTTCTCCGGTCAGGTATTCGGTTTCGTACTTGATACGGACAGTCTTTCTTCCATAGGTGAATTTCACGGCGATTCGCGTGCGTACGTCTGAAGCAAAGTCCGGTACCGTTTCGTATTTCCATTCGGTTTTCATGTATCCGTCGTCCCGCACGATCGTTTCAAACTGGTAATCGTGGGACAGGATGATATCCACCACGATGTTCCACGCGTCACCAAAGGAAAGACCATCGCGAACTTCGTAGGTAATCCATCCATTGTCGGTATTCATCATGGGCGGCGTGCACCCTGAGAACAGCGGGAAAAGTCCGACAAGAAGGATCAAAGGAAGAAGAAACTTTTTCATGAGATGACTCCCAATATGTATGGATTGAGTTGTCAGTAATTGCAAGGCGTTAGCGTCCCTCGATACATTGAACCAACAGCGTCTGGAGTTCGTCGTACAGTTCTTTCAACTGCTCACGAACACTTTCCGGAATGTGCGCTCCCTTCGTATAGGCGAATTCCTTTTCAGCCGGGGTTTTCGGTAACGAGACCGTGAGATCGTTGCGCTGACGGAGGTAGCGCAGGTAATTCGTTGACAAACAGTACAGGTTGGTCAGCGAGTCGATCAGCATGGTGTTGGCTTCGTGGTAGTCCAAGGCGCCGGGATGCTGCGGCAGGGCGGGCCAGGGATACGTTTCCGCCGACCGCGACTGCTGCCAGGGATTGTAGTGTTCCGTTGCCGGTTGTTCCGCTGCCTTTTTTTCGTACGGTTTGTACGCGCTTTTATCGACGTGCTTTCTCGGCTTGGGATTTTCCCACGATCGCTCGATTGTCGATCCTTGTGACCAGAGTGGACCAGTGCCAAGTCCCATGAAGAGAAAAAGAAGAAGAGTCAGCCGTCTTATGAGCATAAAGTCCTCCGGGTTGATCGGATAAAGCAGGTCGTCCGGCGCTGCCGTCCTTGAAGAACCAAGTCGGAATGCGAGAGAGTATTTTGTTGTCCTGATTCGATCTGCATGTAACGATGATAAGTGAATTTACCAAATGCCCTATTCCGCATATCAGACTGTGATATGTGAACGTAGCTACAACTAAAGAAAAAATCAATAGGGGAGCAAATTTAATGCGAAATCTTCACAAACAACTTTAAATTACTCCACGACCCAAAAATTGCTCGGAATCCGTATCTTGCAAGCGCAATGGCAATATTCAACACACGGCAGGTAGGGGTGATCATCCCGGCTTTGAACGAGGAAGAAGCGATTCCTCTCGTTGTGCGGGACGCGCTGCGGGTGGCGTCCCGTGTTATCGTCGTGGACAACGGATCTTCCGACGCCACGAAAAACGTTGCGAAGGAAGCGGGTGCCGTTGTGTTGACCGAGGAACGGCGCGGCTATGGGTACGCCTGTCTGCGAGGAATCGAATCCTTGCGCGATGACCCGCCCGCAGTAGTGGCGTTCATGGACGGTGATTACAGTGATCACCCTGAAGAGCTTCCCGGCCTGGTGACGCCGGTTCTCCGGGGAGAAGCGGATCTCATGATCGGCTCGCGCGTGCTGGGAAGGCACGAAAGAGGCGCTCTTGCTCCGCAACAGGTTTTCGGTAATTGGCTCGCTACTTCGCTTATTCACCTGTTCTGGCACGTGCGCTTTTCCGACCTCGGACCTTTTCGAGCCGTAGCCTATAAGTGGCTGGTGGCCATGGACCATCTCCATCCAACGTTCGGATGGACGGTGGACATGCAGATACGCGCCGCTTCGATGGGATTGCGTTGCGCGGAGATTCCCGTCCGTTATCGACGGCGGATCGGGAAATCCAAGGTCTCCGGCACGGTATCCGGCTCCGTTAAAGCGGGCGCATTGATTTTGACAACGATATTCAGGCGGCTGTTTGAAGAAAAAAGGCGAACCGGGTAGTCCGCCTTTGTGATCATCAGAGGGGTGTCGCATTATTCGTGTTCGGCGCTATTCATCGTCACCGTTGTCGGGGAGTTCATCGTTGGACCGGACGTTGGCCACGTCGGCGATGACGTCACCATCGGAGAGATTGATCAGTTTCACGCCTTGCGCGTTTCTCCCCATGATCCGGATGTTCTTGATGTGCTGCCGGATCACCATTCCCTTGGAACTGATGATGACGAGGTCGTCGTTATCGGTGACGCGTTTTATGGCGAGCAAGTCGCCGGTTTTCTCCGTTATGTTAATCGCGATAACGCCCTTGCCGCCACGTCGCGTGAGACGGAAATCCTGGATGCGGCTGCGCTTGCCGTAGCCCCGCTCGCTAACAACCAGTACCGATCCGGATGATTTTGCCACCACCATTCCGATGACCCTGTCGTCCTTGGTCAGCTTGATACCGCGCACACCCGCCGCGGATCTTCCCATGTCGCGAACGTCCGCCGCCCGGAAGCGAATAGCTTTGCCCTTCCTGGTAGCGATCAGGATATCGCTTTCGTTGTCGGTGATGCGGCTGTCAATCAGGTTGTCGTCCGCGTGGAGTTTAATGGCGATAATACCCGTGGATCGAGGATGCGAAAATGCGTTGAGCGGGGTTTTTTTGACCAGGCCTTTTTTCGTGACCATCACCACGGAATGATCGGCGTCGAAATTCTTCACGGTTACAAAAGAGGCGATGCTCTCATCCTTCTGAACCTGCAACAAGTTCACGATGGCGCGTCCCCGCGCGGTGCGGCCGGTCTGTGGAATTTCATACACTTTCAGCCAGTAGCACCGTCCGAGGTTGGTGAAAAACAGGATGTAGTGGTGGGTAGAGGCGACGAACATGTGTTCGATGAAATCATCCTCGCGGGTAGCTGTTCCAGCCACACCTTTCCCGCCGCGGCCCTGGCGCCGGTAGCCGGACACCGGGAAGCGCTTGATGAAGCCCTGCTTGCTGATCGTGATCACCACGTCCTCGTTGGCAATCATGTCCTCGATACTGAATTCCGTGTAGTCATACACGATGTTGGTGCGCCGGTCGTCACCGTATTTTTCCTTGAGCGCCATCAGCTCTTCCTTTATGAGCTGCATGCGGAGCTCCTTGCGGTCGAGCAGGCTGCGAAGTCGTTCGATGGTCTTCAGCGTTTCCTTGTACTCGTCTTCAATCTTCTTACGTTCAAGGCCGGTCAAGCGCTGGAGGCGCATGTCGAGGATGGCTTTCACCTGGATTTCCGACAGCTTGAACTTGCGCATGAGGTTCTTGCGCGCCGTCTGGACGTCGCGGGATTTCTTGATAGTCTCAATGACTTCGTCGATGTTGTCCAGCGCGATGATATATCCTTCGAGGAGGTGCGCACGCCGTTCCGCTTCGGCCAGTTCGAATTTGGCACGGCGCACCACTACTTCGTGCCGGAACGAGATGTAGTGATTCATCATCTCGCGGAGATTGAGAACTTTCGGCCTGCCGTTGACCAGAGCCAGCATGATGACGCCGAACGTCGTCTGGAGTTGCGTGTACTTGTACAACGAGTTCAACACCACTTCGGGCTGGGCGTCTTTTTTCAATTCGATTACGATGCGCATGCCGTCCCGGTCGGATTCGTCGCGGATGTCCGAAATGCTCGTGAGCTTGCCGATCTTTACCAGTTCAGCGATGGACGCAATGAGGTTCGACTTGTTGACCTGGTACGGGATCTCGGTGATGATGATACGCTCCCGGCCGTTTTTCAGGGTTTCCACGTTGGCCAGGGCCCGCAGGATGATTTTCCCTCGTCCCGTGCGGTAGGCGTCGAGGACCCCATTGTACCCGTAAATAATGCCGCCGGTGGGGAAATCCGGTGCGTTGACAATTTTGAACAGCTCGTCTTCCGGGATGTCGGGTTCGTCGATCATGGTGCAAAGAGCGTCCACGATTTCCGTCAGGTTGTGCGGGGGAATATTCGTCGCCATTCCCACGGCGATTCCGCTCGAACCGTTCACCAGAAGGTTCGGGAGCAGTGCAGGCAGAACCGACGGCTCCTGGAGCGAGTCGTCGAAGTTTGGAACGAAATCAACCGTATCCTTTTCCATGTCCCGGAGCATTTCCATCGCGATGGGAGCGAGGCGCGCTTCCGTGTACCGCATTGCTGCAGCGGAGTCGCCGTCCACGCTGCCGAAATTCCCCTGCCCCTGCACGAGAGGATAGCGCAGGGAAAAACTCTGAACCATGCGCACCATCGTATCGTACACGGCCGAATCACCGTGCGGGTGGTACTTGCCCAGAACCTCTCCCACGATCCTGGCCGAC
>JAADGX010000095.1 GCA_013152135.1 Chlorobiota bacterium | reverse complement strand
CGACCTCGGACCGGGGATGAAGGCGGTACAAGACACTGGCTGGATTTTCCCGATTTCCGCCACGCGCTCCCTCGGGATCGAGCCACTCCTCGAGTGGTTGCAGGACAGGGCGCGCGATCTCCAGCCGGGGGTGGAAGACGTATCGTTGATTGTCACCAACGTTCGTCATCGCGACTGCCTCGCGCGGGCGATCGAGCATCTCGGTGACGCCCTGGAAGCGCTGGACAGTGGACTGACGGAGGAATACGTGGCCGTAAGCGTGCGCAACGCTTCGGACGCGCTTGGAGAAATCATCGGGGAAGTAACGACCGAAGACGTGTTGCAGTCTATTTTTTCCCGGTTCTGCATAGGCAAGTAATTAATCGTAAACACTGATACATTAACTCTCAACGTGAATCATGACACCAATTTCTTATGATGAAAACAGCATAAAAGTGCTGGAAGGGCTTGAAGCGGTACGAAAACGCCCTGCCATGTACATCGGGGATGTGAGTTCCCGCGGATTGCATCACCTGGTGAACGAGGTCGTGGATAATTCAATAGACGAAGCCTTGGCCGGGTATTGCACCGAGATCACCGTGACCATCCACAAGGACGGATCCGTTACCGTCGCGGATAACGGCCGTGGCATTCCGGTGGGGAAGCATCCCACGGAAAAAATCAGCACCCTCGAGGTGGTGATGTGCCGATTGCACGCGGGCGGGAAATTCGACAAGCGGAGCTACAAGGTTTCAGGCGGCCTGCACGGCGTAGGCGTGTCCGTGGTCAATGCGCTCTCCGAGTGGTTGGTGGCGGAAGTGCATCGTGCTGGAAAGAAATACCGGCAGAGATACGAGGCGGGCAAGCCGGTGACACCGGTTGAAGAAATAGGCAAGGCGCGCAAGACCGGCACGTTCATTACGTTCATGCCGGATAAATCGATCTTCAAAACAACCGAATTCAGGTTCGATATCCTTGCCGACCGGCTTCGCGAGTTAGCGTACCTGAACCGTACCATCCGGATTACGCTCGAGGATGAAATCGAGAATGAAAAGGAAGTGTTTCATTTTCGCGGCGGGCTCAAGGATTTCGTAAAATACATCGACAGCAACCGCACATCGATTCTGAAGGACGTTATTTACATCGAGGGTGAACGCGACGGTACCCCGGTGGAGCTGGCGTTGACGTACAACACTTCTTTCATGGAGAACATCTTCACTTACGTGAACAATATCAACACGCAGGAGGGAGGAACCCATCTGGTCGGTTTCAAAACCGCCCTTACGCGATGCCTGAACAGCTACGCGCTCCGGAACAAGCTCGTCAAGGAAGGGAAAATCAACATCCAGGGTGATGACTTCCGCGAGGGGCTGACCGCGGTGCTGAGCGTCAAAGTTGCCGAACCGCAGTTCGAAGGGCAGACCAAGACCAAGCTGGGGAACAGCGAGACGAAAAGCATCGTGGAGACGATCGTCGGCGAACAGCTTTCCCTGTATCTTGAGAAAAATCCATCCATTGCAAAACGGATTATCGAAAAAGCAGTGCGTGCGGCCGAGGCGCGAGAAGCAGCACGAAAGGCGCGCGACCTCATCCGCCGCAAGAACGCGTTGGACAACCTCAGTCTTCCCGGCAAGCTGGCGGATTGCTCCATCACCGATCCGGAGCACTGCGAGTTGTACATCGTCGAGGGGGATTCCGCCGGCGGATCGGCCAAACAGGGCAGGGACCGGAGCTTTCAGGCCATTTTGCCCATCCGCGGAAAGATCCTGAACGTCGAAAAGGCCAAGAAAAACAAGATATTCGAAAACAACGAAATCCGCGCGATCATTTCCGCTATCGGAGCCGGGATCGGCGAGGATGAAAACGCCGACATGAGCGGATTGCGCTACGGGAAAATCATCCTCATGACCGACGCCGACGTGGATGGTTCCCACATTCGCACGCTTTTGCTCACCTTCCTGTTTCGTTACATGCGACACCTCATCGAGACCGGACACGTGTACATTGCACAGCCGCCCTTGTACAAGATCAAGAAGGGCAAGCAGGAGCGGTACGCCTATGACGAGAAAGAAAGAGACGAAATAATCAAGGAATTGCGCATCCGGAGTAACGGCGATAACACGGAGGATGAACCCGAGGAAATCGAGGCGGAAACAAGCGTGAAGCGGCGCGACGGGATCCTCGTTTCTCGCTTCAAGGGTCTTGGCGAGATGAATCCCGACCAGCTGTGGAACACGACGATGAACCCGGAAACACGGACCTTGCTCCTGGTCACGCTGGAGAACGCCGCCGAGGCGGACCGGTTATTTTCCATCCTGATGGGGGATTCCGTGGAGCCGCGTCGCAATTTCATTGAGAAGCACGCAAAGTACGTTCGCAACCTCGACGTCTGAACCTGCGCTCCCCGTCGGAGAGGGGAACGCGCGTCTTCCAGGCGCTGCCACGACGTCGTGTTCACGGATCAGGAGAAGGCGGTCGCACGTGATAAATCGGGTCCAACTGGAAGTAGATAAGTTTCTCTCAACTTTGGATGTGCGCCTGGATGAAATTCTGGGCGGAGCCGTCCTGGCGTTGACCCCGGCACAAAGAGAAGAACTGCACGCGTTGTTCGAGGAATTCGTCGACACTCTCTGCGATCTTGTTCGGCAAGGAAAAGACGCGCATACGCATCTCGTTCAGCAAATTGTCCGGGATTCCGTCGAGGCGATCATCTCTTTTGACCTGGATGAAAACGTGTTCTTCTGGAATCGCGGCGCGGAGATGACTTTCGGCTGGACGTTCGACGAAATCGTGGGCAGGAACGCGGCCTTGCTCTGGCCGAGCGGGAGTGCGGGATCGTTTCGTGAGTTTCTGGGAGAGCGGGGATACTTCCAGGAGATCGAACGCGAGCTGGCGAGGAAAGGGGGCGGGAAGATTGTTGCTTTGGTTTCCGGTTTCACGATCGTTGATGAAAACGGCGCGCCGCTGGGTTTTGTGATCGTGGCTCGGGATGTAACATCCGTCCGCGCGTTGGAAAGGGAAATCCGGCATAGCGAAAAACTTGCGTTGGCGGGTCAACTGGCCGCTGGAATGGCGCACGAAATGGGGACGCCGTTGAGTATTATCATGGGCAACGCCGATTTTCTTCTCATGGACAGAGCGCCCGGCGCCGATGGATACGAGGAATTGGAGATGATCAAGGAGCAGGCGAACCGTATCACGAGCCTGGTTCAGAAGTTGCTCACCTTTGCCCGCCCCGGTTTGTCGGAACGGGAACCGGTGGATCTCAATTATATCGCCGCCGACTCGGTGAAACTCCTGAAAAAGACGTTCGAAGCCGGACGGGTGCACGTGGAGATGGACCTTGCGCCATCGCTTCCGGAAATCGAGGGCGACATCGTGCAACTGGAACAAGTCGTGCTGAATCTTCTTGTTAACGCATGCGATGCTTTGAAGGACGGCGATCACCGTGATAATCGGAATATCCGGCTTCGAACACGGTGCATCGATTCCAGCGAGGAGACGGTTCACGTGGCGCTCGAGTGCGAGGATAACGGGTGCGGAATCAAGGAGGACATTCTGGACAGGATTTTCGAACCGTTTTTCACCACCAAGGATGCCGGACTCGGTTCCGGACTGGGTCTGGCCATCTCGCGGCGAATCGTGGAAGAGCACGGCGGCGTCCTGGAGGTGCAAAGCGTGCCGGGGTCCGGGACGGTGTTTTCCGTCATCATACCAGCGCAACGGTGTGGAGTGACGGCATGAACGAATCGTTGCGGGTCGCTATCATCGACGATGATGCCGCCATGCTCCAGGTGCTGGAAAAGCACCTGGTGAAGGCGGGGTACGAGGCCGAAACATTCACCGATCCGCTCGAAGCGACGGACGCCGTTACGACCGGTTGCTTTCCCATCGTGATCACGGATATTTGTATGCCGGGGCTGTCGGGTCTTGACTTGTTGAAAAGAATCAGGGACAACAGCCCGTACACTACTGTCATTTGTATTACGGCGTTCGGATCCGTAAGCTCCGCCGTAGAGGCCATGCACGCGGGAGCGTACGATTATATCAGCAAGCCGTTTAATCTTGCCGAGTTCAGCCTGGTGGTGGACAAGGCGGCGGAGCGGTACACCCTGCACCGCGAAGTGGAACAACTCCGCGACCAGCTTCAGCAAAAATACTCGCTCTCGAACATTATCGGGAAAAGCCCGTCGATATTGCGGATTTTTGAAACCATCAACCGGGTTGCCCGGTCGCAAACCAACGTGCTCATCACGGGCAGGTCGGGCACGGGCAAGGAACTCGTGGCGCGGGCCATTCACTTCAACGGCGATCGCGCCGTTCATCCATTCGTGGCCGTGAATTGCAGCGCCATTCCCGAGGACCTGCTGGAAAGCGAACTCTTCGGGCACGTCCGTGGCGCGTTCACCGGGGCCACCGCCGATACTACGGGGTTGTTTCGTGCCGCCGAGGGAGGCACGCTGTTTTTGGATGAAATCGGGGACATGCCTTTTTCCATGCAAGCGAAGCTGTTGCGAGTTATCGAGGATCGCCAGGTAAGACCGGTAGGAAGTGCTGAAAAAGTCCACGTGGACGTGCGAGTTATATGCGCGACGAATAAACGGCTCGACGTCGCGGTGGAACGAGGTGAATTCAGGGAAGATCTCCTTTACCGTATCAACGTGATTACCATTTCCATTCCTGATCTCCGCGAGCGGCAGGAGGACATCCCTTTGCTGGTGGAATTTTTTCTGCACAAGTACGCCGACCAGATGGGGAAATCCGTCCCGGATCTCCCGCGGGATACAATGGATATTCTCTTGCGCTATCCATGGCCCGGCAACGTGCGCGAGTTGGAAAACGTCATCGAACGCAGCCTGTTGATGTGCAACGGCGATACCATCAAGCCCGGCGACCTGCCGCTTACCATCCGGCATTACGAACCTGCCCTCGATCTGCAATCGATTGAAAATGCCAGCTTGTCGATGCTCGAGCTCGAGAACAGGTACATCGCGCACGTATTGAAAAAAACCGGGGGCGATTTCAGGGAAGCGGCGGATATCCTCGGTGTGACTGTCGACGCTTTGAAAGCTAAAGTCATGGGCGTACAGGTTGACGGTGTTTCGCTGCCCGGGTTGAAACCGTGAATGCATCAAGGAAACATCGATCGCGGTTGATACGCCTGCTCCTCGCAGCGTTGCTGGTTTTTATCGAAACATCGGGCGTGGCGGGTCAGATTCGGCAATCGAACCGCGGGCCGGGAAGGGAGATCGTTCGTTACGGGGATCTTTTTTACGCAGGCGCTGTCGTATTTCCGGGGCATGGCGACCGTCGGCGCGTAGACGTCCTGATGCGGGTCGAATACGATTTCCTGGTGTTCGTGCGTTCGGATATCTTCCATCCGGACAGCTTGTTCCGGGCAATCGCCGCGTTCAATGTCGAAGCCGTGAACAACCAAGGAAAACACGTTCAGTTCCGTCTCGCCCGCGATACCGTGTATGCCGCGGACTACAGCAGGACAAACACGCGGCGATTGTCGCTGATGCGCCGTATCAGCCTGTTCCTGGAACCGGGGCAATACCGCCTCCATGCCTGGGTTGAAGACGGGGAATCCGAGCGGAAGAAGGATGCCTCCCTGTCGATACAAGTCCCGTCCCGGGAGCGAATTTTGTTCAGCGTCCTGCCTCTCGAGGTTGACACCACCGGCATGGAAAACGGACGATTTACGGCCATCGGTTACGGCGCCGCGGTGCATTTTGCCAGGCCCTCCTGGATTGCCCTCACGCGGCGGGAGGTAAAAGACGCTTCCTACAAGTGCATCCTTTATCAAC
>JAADGX010000249.1 GCA_013152135.1 Chlorobiota bacterium | reverse complement strand
GAACAGGTTGCGGGTGGTGTTCTGATGACGGACAACAACGGCGACATTACGTTTTCATTCTCCGTGCCCGCGCGTCATAACAACGCCTTGGCCGCCGTAGTGGACATCAGCGCAAATCAATGTATCGCTTTCCACGAACTGATCAGCATCACGCAATCAACGTTACCCGACCTGTCAATAAGCAAAGCCCAGGTCATCCAAGTGCAGCAAACCACCGAACTTGTCGCAGGTAAACCTCTCGGTGTAAAGGTGCAAATTGGCACTGACCGGGAGATCATCAATGCTTTCGGCGTTGCGGTTGCCGTCAACGGTGATACTATTCGGCAGTTTTATAAATTCGACAAGAAAAACATTGACAAGAATTTCGAGTTCATTTCTCCTCGGGACACTATCAGCCTGCCGGACGGAATTCCAGTAATTGTCTATCTGTTTGTGCCGGATACGAGTTTGACCCCAGGTAAATACAATCTCGACATTATTGTCGATCCCCCCACGGGAGGTGGAACCGGCTCCATTACGGAATCGAACGAAGACAACAATGTCATGTCCATCCCCGTGGAGGTCGTCGAAACCCACTGGGGAAACGACGGTGAACGAGAAATGTCGATTCTTTTCCAGGCATTTGATGAATTCAGCCGAAAATGGACGCAGAAATTCAATTCATGGGCGGATAGCGCCGCGGACTTTATCAGAAACGTTTACCCCATGGCGGACGACCAATTGAAAATCACCAAGGTCGAAAAGAGCTTCGACCTCCCTCCCGTCCTGACCAAGGATTCGCTGACGGAAGAGGAGTGGCAGGAATACATCGTAAATGCCTATACATTCCTCCGGACAAAATACCCGTTACAGGATCGCATCGTCCTCGTTCCAAACCTCAACTGGTTTTCGAGCGGCAGGTTTGACAGCGATTCGTTTTCTCACCGCGCATCCGTAGGCTTGACATACAGCGGGATTCAGGATATGTTCATCGCGTTGCCCCACCATTTCAAGACCGCCGCCCATGAACTCGGACATACGTTCGGTTTGCATCGGGCCGATTTCGGGGATGCGGAAGAGTATCATTTATTCTTTATCGGCGTGCAAGTTTACGATGGTGTCGACGCAAAATCTTACGCGATGAAGAGTTTCGGTACGATAAATTCCTGGAACCAGACCCAGGATATATATTGCTTCATGTCGAATGGGTCATTACGTTCAAACCGGTATTACTGGATAGATCAGAAAGATTACGAGAAGCTTCTTGCAAATCAAAAATCATTTGCCGGTTCAGGAGGATTGTCTAAAAATGCTACCGGTCGATCCATCCTGATAAGCGGTATTGCGGACTGGGATACGGGATCTATTGAACTCGATCCGTTCACCATCCTACCGAATGCCAAAAGATCACCCTCGATGTCAAGCCAAAGCGAATATGTTTTTATTGCCAAGGCGACTGATGGAACAGAAATCAGCAGGTTTTACTATCAACCGAGTTATACCGTGCTCGGTCTTGATGAATCCGGAGAGCAGGCACCAACGTATCTGAAAGAACACTTTGCTTTCGTCATGCCTTTCCCTGTTTCAGCGAAGTCCATCACCGTGGAAAAAAACGGCAAAGAAATCATAACGCGTGTGCTGACCAGCAATAAACCCATCGTTCAGATCACGTACCCGAAACCAGGTATTACACAGGGCAACAGTGACTTCAACATTACGTGGACCGGCAGCGACCCGGACGGCGACAAGATATGGTACGACCTGTATTTCTCCAGCGATCTTGGCGTCACGTGGAAAATGCTTGCTTACCGCACAACGGAAACGTCCTTTCCCATGAAGATCGACGAACTCGATAATCGTAACACCTATCTGGTAAAGTTGGAATTCACTGATGGATTCAACCTCGATTCGACTGTCATGTCCGGTCCATTCAGGATCGATAAAACGGTGGCAGTCAACGATCCGCCGGTTGTTGCCCAGCCTTGGCTGTCTTCAAACTATCCAAACCCGTTCGCTCATTCCACGATGTTGAAATTCCACATACCGAGAACGGATGAAGTACGTCTCGAAGTATTCGACGCTCTGGGAAGACTTGTACGGGTTTTAGTCAACGGCACGCGCCCACACGGGACGTACACTGTTCGATTCGACCCTGGATCGATTCCTCCCGGCGTTTACATTGCTCGATTAAAAACATCAAGGGGGATTTTCTTGCGCAGGATGATTTACAGCAGGTAGGAATCTCAAACGATCTCGTATTCACAAAACGCTCATGAGCTTGATCCATGAGCGTTTTGCATTATACCGGGAATCTCGACTATTGGTCTTGATAGACACGTGCATTTTGTAAATATTGCTTCCCAGGACTTGATACGTGAAAAGATTGCATTTCTCTTTGAAACATTTTATAAGTTCAAAGGTAATATTTAAGCATTCTGGCTTTATTTCACAAAAGGGTTCAACAGGCACGATGCTTGTTGCAATATTTTCAGAGTAGAAGGAGAATGGAAATGTTACCGGCGTTTGACTTAGTTTTTGAATTACAGGAAGCAATAGACGATTATTTTCATCGAACAGGCCGCTGTCCGGAAAGAATCGCGATGTCGCCAAACGCTTTCCAATGGCTTCTCGTTATTTTTAAGGAAGACGAAGCGATTTTCGGTTTCAATCCCCTTGACCCGGATGAGATGATCTATACGACACCCATCGCGCAAATCCGGGTGCAGCTTGACGAGAAACTGGGAGACACTGACCTTATCGTCTCGTGAGGTCGTTCCTGCTTTGAAACCCCAATTCCTGTCACAACGCTCCCGGTCTTTCTCAAGTCCCGGCTTTATTCCTTTGAAAAAAACCGTATATTGAACGGTGAAGAACTGTGATGAATTCTAATAATGTGATATGACGACACTTAGTTGGATTTTCATGCTCACCGCGTGGGGTATCATTATTTCCATCCTCTCTTTCTGTCTCTACAAGGTCTCAACCATACCCATGGATCGTGACGAATAACATATTCTCGTAATGTTATTTCGCCTCGACCTTTCTGAACACCTTTACACGCTTTCCGAACTGTTTCACTAATCGCTTAGCGAACTTCTCGACGTTTCCAATGATGATTACCTGCATCCTGTCCGGGTCCAGGGCGACCTGTGCCGCCTGTTGCACCTCTTCAACAGTCGTCTGTGCGATTAAATGCGGGAGACGCTCAAAATAGTCCTCCGGCAGATTGTACACAAGAATTTCCTCGACGTCTTGAAGAATCTGGTTGGAAGTCTGGAAACGCTGGATGTAGCCTTCCAGAAATCCCTCCTTCGCTTTTTCAAGTTCAACCTCACCTACACCGTGTTCAATGATGTCTTTCAGTTGATCAAGAACAACGGTCACCACAGTGTCGGTTGATATTGCTCGAGAATATCCTGAAACGAGGAAAAAACCACCATGCTTACGATAGCTGAACGCGCATTCAAGATGAGAAGGGATCCTTCGTTTTACCTGCAATTCACGCTGAAACCTGCTGGTGACTTCTCCGCTCAATATCCTGCTTAATAATAACGTGGGAACGAATTCAGGGGAAGATCGTGATATGCTGACGTTGCCCATCCTGATTTCCGATGTATTTGCAAGCATTTCTTCGAAAACCATGATACTGACGCCCTTCGGAGACGGAAAATCCGGCTGAGGAACCGCCGCAAACGGGAACTGCTTCCAGTTCCCGAACCTGTCCTTGATCAAATCGATGGCGGTTTTGGCATCAATATCACCAACAAGGATAATCGTCGCGTTATTCGGCGTCCAATACACCGTGTGGAAATCGCGCACTTCTTCGAGCTTCATCGAAGTGAGGCTCAAAGAGTCACCGATCAAAGAACGGCCGAAAGGATGCTTGCCGCCGAATAATTTCGCTTGAAACAGCAAGGAACTCATGCTCACGGGGTCGTTCATCCGGGCGGCGTACTGCTGAAGGAAACTCTTCTTGAAGAACGTGAAATACCTCTCGGGAAACGATGGATTCAAGACAATATCCGCCAACAGCGAAAGCGCATCGGGAAGTTTTTCCGACAACACCGTTCCTCTGAAACCGGATGTTTCGAAATCCGGCGTGGGTGCGATAGTACATCCAAGTTTATCAAACGCCTGAGACAAGGTGAAGACGTCCCGGCTTTTCGTTCCGGCTAGAAGCATATTATTTGTCAGGTTCGACAAACCGGATTGCTTTTCTTTTTCCTGGAGCGCCCCGGCGTTGATAAGCAATCGCCACTCAACCATTGGCACAGTATGTTTCTCAACTACGGCGACGGTAAGGCCGTTATCAAGCTGCACTTTAACAATAGGAGGGAAATGAAATTCCTGCTGTTTATCATCCGGTCCGGCAGTAAAAGGCGCTGATGTCGCAAGAGCCAGGTGGCAAAAGGCTATAATTCCAACAATATTGCTGAAAATCAGCCGCAGGATATTTCGGTGTCGTCTATGAAATTGTGTCATACCTTGTTGGATTCGTCATTTCTTGTGTTTAGAGACCTTCACGCTTTCCGGTACCCGTCCCTGCGGACGGAAAATCAGGTATAGGCCCCAGAAAAGAAAACCAATTGAAACAAGTTGCGCCTCTGAAAGACCGAACAGAAGTCGCGGATTCAGACGAATAAATTCCACCATGAACCGCGCCAATCCGTGAAGAACCAGAAAGAGACCAAATTGCTCCCCGAGTTTATGTATCGACTTCCTTCGACTCCATAAAAACCAGAAAATCAACACACCGGCAATGAACTCGTAAATCGGGGTCGGATGGCACAAGGTCGAATCGGGGACAATCCCGCCGGGGAACTGTTGAGCAATCTCGGGAAAATTCTTGAACGCTTGTGATGGAGGTACCGTACCGTTAGCATAACTCGTCCCCCAGGGCAGCGTCGTGGGGAAACCATAATCTCCGTCGCCCGCGAGCTGGCAGCCGATACGGGCTATGCCGTACCCGAGCGCCAGTATAGGCGCCGTCAGATCAGCCATAGTAAGAAAAGAGATACTTTTCTTACGCAAGTATATCAATACGAGGATAATCGCGAGAACAAATCCGCCGAAAAACGTCAGTCCTCCGCTGGAAAAGGTCATTTCCAACGGATTTTGTATGAAATACGACCAGTTCTCTATGAGGTACAGCGCTTTCGCCCCCACTATTCCACCAATCAAAGCCAACATGGTAATTGACGACGAGAGCACTGGATCGCGTCCTGTGCGTTTCAGCTCCGAGGTCAGCAGCAAATTTCCCGTGAGAAAGGCGATGCCGACCATCAAACCATAGCTGTATATCGTGATGGGGCCAATCTTGAGCAACTCAGGATACATGATCTTCCTCGGCTACTGATACGTCCATGAATAAATCATCGCCCGACATTTTTCCAATGATGGTTATTCGTCTTGGCGTAACATGCACACGGCAGCTATTCTTCTTACCATTCTGCTTATGCACTTCAATGTCATATTTTCCAAGTAAGTCAAAAAAATCGAACGACCGTTGAGCCGTACCCGTACCTGGCATTCCTAATTTCTTCGGTTTCAAACCACGTAAATAAAAAAACAACCCGTTGTCCTTCCGTTCGAAATTTATTGAAAGCTCATACCTGAAATAATGAAATTCTTCTACCGTTTCAAATGCAAAACGCACGCATTCACGTTGATTTTCAATGTTAAAAGCTCTACCTATCATCAAGCGATATTCGATATTTCCTTTATTTATACGCGGAAACACTGATACTTGCCGATGAATATAAAGTTGTTTTGGATCACAAGGCTGGCTGGATCTTATCAACAAGAAATTGCTTGAGGTCTTTAAAGCTAACTTT
>JAADGX010000255.1 GCA_013152135.1 Chlorobiota bacterium | reverse complement strand
CGGTGTTCGTAGCCTTGTCGCAGCGAGTGCTCAGCCTGTACGAAGCTATCCTGCCCGGTATCGACGAAGCGGACTTCGAGGTCTCGATTTCAGCGGTGCGCGAACGGATTGCCGGCCTTGTAGATTCGATAAGCCTTGAAAACGTTCATTTCATTCCTCCACCTGAAACGACTGTTCCCCTTCCACTGAACGAAGACGTTGAACGGAACATCGTGTACCTGACCACCAAGGGAAGAAGGCATTTCAAGCGGTGGCTGGAGCGGTCGGGAAAGTATTTTCCGATGATGCGGGAAATCTTCCGGGAAGAAGGAGTGCCGCAGGAATTGCTTTCGCTCAGCATGATCGAGAGCGGCCTCAACCCGACTGCGCGCTCGTGGGCGCACTGCGTGGGGCTTTGGCAATTTCTCAAATCGACCGGAGAGTTGTACGGCCTGGAAGGAGACTGGTGGTGCGACGACCGCCGCGATCCGGAAAAATCCACCCGTGCCGCTGCCCGGCACCTGAAAGACCTTTACAACCGTTATAACGATTGGCATCTCGCCCTCGCCGCTTACAACGCGGGGCCCGGACGCATCGACCGTGCATTGCGGCGTTACAAGGGGAAGAATCCCACTTTCTGGGATATCAAGAACAAGCTTCCCAAGGAAACCCGCAATTATGTTCCCATTTACATTGCCGCAACTCTCCTGACGCTCAATGCGCAGGATTACGGATTTACCGACGTCCAGTACCAGGACACACTGGACTACGAGATCGTGTACGTGGACGGCATGTATGACCTGGATACGTTGGCCAGTCGTATCGACGTGCCGGTAACCGAGCTTCGCGACCTCAATCCTCATATTTTGCAGGAAGTCACTCCGCCGAATCGCAAGCATTTCCCCGTGCGCGTTCCCGTGGGGAAGGCCGAATTGTTACGGCAGCAACTGGCTTCCATTCCCGTGTCTTCACGGCCGCAGTACCGGGTGCATATCGTAAAGCGACGCGAAACGCTCTATGCCATTTCCAGGAAGTACAAGGTCAGTATCTCCACGCTGGCGAGGGTCAATCATATCAAGGCCCGCAACCGGTTGAGAATCGGGCAGCGCATAATGGTGCCCATTCCGTCGTCGGCTTTGCGCGGCGCCGACATTGCAAAAGCGAAAAAGACCAAGGTCCAGGCGGGCAACGGCACATCGAAACAGCTAAAGAGAACGCGGGGCCGTACCCAGCTCGTGCATGCTGTGAAGCGAGGAGAGACACTCGGACGGATTGCCCGGAAGTATCACGTGCGCATTAGCGACCTCATGGCGTGGAACGCCATGGAATCGGGGGATATCATCCGTACGGGTGATGAACTTGTCGTATGGATCAGGAAGAAAGCGGAACAGAACCCTGGCGCCGTCTCCTCGAGCGAGATCGCTACTGCGCAAGAAACGACCCAACTGGTTCCTACGCGGCGCTATCACCGGATTCGGGCGGGAGAAACCTTGTCCGCGATTGCAGGGCGGTACAACGTCAGCGTCGATGAGCTCAAGGAATGGAATGATTTAAAGGGTACAAGTATCAAGGCCGGGAAACTCCTCCAGGTGGGAGTGCTGAAAGGTAATAAGGGGGGGGCGGAAGGAACGCCCTCGAGGCGAGTGCAGGAGACTGCCGCCGTTCCACCCCGGGGAAGTGCCGATGCCGTTACGCACGTCGTTCGTAAAGGAGAATCGCTTGGAGATATCGCCGGCCGGTATTCCGTTTCCACCAGCCAGTTACGCACCTGGAATTCCCTGAGCGGCGATCTTATTAAGGCCGGTCAGTCCCTGGTGATCCGCACGTCGCCCGAACGCGACGCTGCCGCCCCGAAGTTCCCGGCGACCTCGATTCCTGACGCCAAGCCTGCGGCGGGAGATGAGCGTCCCGCGACGTATACCGTCGAGCACGGCGACAACTTGTTCCGTATTTCCCAGGAGTTTCACGTTACGGTTGACGACCTGGTGAAATGGAACAACCTCGAGTCCTCGGTGATCAACGCGGGCGTGGTGCTCAAGCTGCATCCGCCGGGAACGGTGAAGGAAGAATTTATCTACCACACCGTTCGTCGTGGAGAAACGCTCTATGCGATTGCAGGCAAGTACGGCGTTGCGGTTCGTGAAATACGGCAACTGAACGGCTTGAAAAACGGCTTAATCCGCGTGGGGGTCAAACTGAAAATACCCGCTGTCGGTTCGAATGAAACGGCGAGCGTAAACCGGACCTCACCCCTTGCAAAGACCTACGTCGTCAAGAAGGGCGATACATTATTCAGCATATCCCGTGCCCTGGAGGTCTCGATCGAAGACCTGAAGAAATGGAATAAGCTGGACGCGGTTCTCCCCGAAGGGAAAATACTCCTCTATTACTGAGCAAACGTTGTTTGCATGTACGGTTTCCCCTCCGCTTTAGCGGGACGGGGGGTGTTTCTTTTCCTCTGACAGTTGTATCTTGTGGACGTGGAACACGATCACTTTCCCAAACCCGAACTGACCAGTTGAGACATACCCCGAATCACGAATTGCTGAAACATCGTCGGCACCGCAGGTTGTTGTTGCGCAGCATGGGCGGGTTGCTGCTAGTGTTCCTGGGATTTGCGACATGGGATGGTTTGAGCGCGCTGACAGGTGTGGGAAACTATTTACCCCCGCCGGGACTGGTCGCGGACGGGTGGTGGCGCTGGAGCGTCCGGAATCTCGACACCTCGTACCGTTCCATGTTTCGGCGCCAGATCGAACGCGATGTGCGCGCCGCAAAACAGGCGGCGCATCCGGCAGCCGGCGTCGATGACGTTCCGATCGCGCTTCCCATGCACGTCGAACCGATACGGGCCTTCACGGTTGCAGGGCGATTGTTGGACCGGTACCCGCCCGACTCGGCTTTTTCCGACAGCGAACACCACCGCCTCAACGTTCTCGTGTACGGGGTCGACAGCAGGTTGGGACATGAACGGGCGCGGGCGGACGCCATCCACCTCGTTTCCATTGATCTGGACACGGGCCTGGTCGAGGTCGTTTCGGTGCCACGCGGCTTGTACAGCAACGCCGGGTACAAGGACAAGAATTCGAATATCATCGCGAATGTTCTGGCCAGCCGTGGACGGGAGCGGTTTCTGCGGTCGGTGGAAAAAATCTGCGACAAGGGGCCCATTTCGTATTACATCGAAATCGGTTTTTCCCAGGCCATCGGGATACTGGAGTTGCTGGGCTACAAGAACCCGGCCCTGGAATTGCAGGCGCTTCGCACACGGAGAGGCTTTCAATACGGAGACGTCAATCGCTCGTACAACCAGGGCGAGTTCATCTGCCTGCTCTTTCGCAAGTACTTTCCCTTGTTGACAGGCGTGAAGGGCGAGGTGTTGATTCGCGGTGGATTGGCGCTCGTCGAATCCAACCTCACCGTGGAATTATGTCGCGGTATTGTCTATGCGCTGGAAAAAACAGGTTTCTCGTCCGTGGACGGCGTGCGCCATGAGATGCGCGGGCGATTCCGGAAACGTTTCGTGAACTTACCGAGCGGTGTGGATACGACCGCTGATGAAAAAGCCGTTTCGAATTTACGATACAAGTCCCTGCACGGGAGAAGGCCGGCGGTTGCGGCAAGAATCTGGCGCCTCCTGGCGCGATGCAGGAGATACCGCAAGCCCGAGTCGGTTATTCGGCGGCTCGAGCGTGTCGTCGAGCAGCATGCGTGGCTGCAAGTGCCGGTGGCTGACGAGCGCTGGCGCCTGCGGGATTCCCTCGTTGCCATGCTGGGCAGGGCGTACCTTGTCCGCGGCGACACGGTGAAATACCAGGCGTTGAAATCGAGGATGCACGAGGAATACGTTCTTTTCAAGAACCGCGAACGCCTCTTCAGTTTACAAAGGAAATAATGGAGTCCGAACGAGCAAACGGTGCGACACCAGGCGGTTTCGATACGGTTTCCGCAAGGCGGGGCTCCACAGGTTGACGTTTTTCAATCCCTTCGAGGAATACACATGAAACATCTTGTTACGGTAATGATCTTTTTTGTCTGGAGCGCGATGGCTGCCGGGCAGGTTCAATCCGGTCCGGACGTTGCGCCGGGAATCGTGGTAGTGAAAGTCACGGCCGCTGTCGCGGAGCGCGGCGGGCCTGCTTATGACGAGGAAGTCTCTTCCATGCTCCATGAACTCGGAGTGTTCGAAATGGAATCCATGCTGGTGGAGCGGTGGAGCGTTTCCCGTTCGCCGGAGCTCTTTCGGAAAACGGGGAACCTTACCGAGATCATCCGGAAGGAAAAGGAAGTCGCCCGGATTTTCCAGTTTCAATACACGGCGCGGGTATCGCCCGTTGAAGCCGCGGCGAAATTCTCCGCGCTGCGCGGAGTGGAATATGCCGAGCCGCTATACCTGTGCTACCCGACCGGGATGATGTTTGCGCCGAACGATTCTCTTTTCTCCAAGCAGGCATTTCTCCAAACCATCCACGCCGAAGAGGCGTGGGACATCACGAAAGGTGACTCGACCATCGTCATTGGTGTGGGGGATACCGGCATCGACTGGTCGCACCCCGACCTGGAGCCGAACATCTGGATCAATCCGGGCGAATGGGGAAGCAATGGAGAGTTGAGCAACAACGGCAAGGATGACGACGGCAACGGCCTCGTGGACGACTGGCATGGATGGGATTTCGCGGGAGCGGACAACCAGACGCCGGACAACGATACGCGCGGGGGCGGCTCGCACGGGACGAAGGTCGCGGGCCTGGTCGCGGCGGCTACCAACAATCGGATCGGCATCGCATCCATTGGGTATAAATGCAAAATCCTTCCCATGAAGATCGGACCTGACGGTGGAGGTGGATTGCGGTTCGGTTACCAGGCCATGCAGTACGCCGTGTTCATGGGATGCAAGGTGTTCAACGCCAGTTGGGGCACGCTGAACTACAGCAAGGCCGCGGAAGACGTGGTCAACCTCGTCACCACCCGCGGGATGCTGGTGGTCGGCGGTGGCGGGAACCACGGCAAGCCGACGCCGTTTTACCCGGCGGCGTTTTCCGCCGCTCTGGGCGTTGGCATGACCAACGCGAACGACATCATCAGCGGCGCGTCCGGGTATGGTCCTCCTATCGACGTCATGTCGCCGGGGTCCGGTGCGCTTTCCACGTCGGTGAACGGCCAGTACGGCACGTTTGGAGGAACGTCCGCGGCGTCCCCCATCGTTTCCGGTCTTGCCGGCCTGGTGATCAGCAGGTTTCCGTCCTTCTCCCCGATGCAAGTCAGGCAGCGCATCCGGGTCACCGCCGATAACATCGACGACAAGAACCCCAAGAAAGCGAAGTTCGCCGGGTACGGTCGCATCAATGCCTTCCGGGCGGTGGGCACGGAGAAGCTACCCGCCGTGCGCATCGAAAACGTAACGTTTGTTGACCCTGGCAACGACGGGCAGTTTTATCCCGGTGAAAAAGTCGAGGTCATGGTTGCGTTGAAAAACTACTTGTCCGCGACACCGGGTCCGGTTGAACTGACCCTGGAAGCGGCGACGGGATCTTCCGCCGTAACGATTGGAACGGCCACGACAACGGTTCCGGCCATCGCTCCCAACGCCGTGCGTGCCGCCACCACACCCATGACCTTTACCGTCGAAGCCTCACAGCAATACGACAGGGAAGTCATCTTCCGCGTGTTGATGAAAAGCGGTTCATACGAGGACCATGATTTCTTTACGGTTTCCGTCAACCCGTCGTACCAGACCCTGGCTAATGGTAAACTGGCCCTTACCATACCGGCGGATGGATCGCTGGGGCATCCCGATTATCCGGCCAACAAGCTCGGCGTTGGTCTGCGGTACGACGGCTCGGATCTGTATCTGTGGATGGGAGCGCTCATGATCGGAACGGATTCCAGGC
>JAADGX010000252.1 GCA_013152135.1 Chlorobiota bacterium | reverse complement strand
TCGACAGAAAATGCTTGTGATGGACTGTCATGTCTTCGCGATCAGGACGAAAAACAACGTGATAATATGCATTGAAATAAATCGGAATTGCCTATTGAGGATAAAATGGACATTAAACTGATTTTGTATAATATTGTGTTTTCCCCTATCTTTACAAGGGTTTGTTTGTCCATGCCTACTGCCCGCATCAGTCATATTAACGATTCACTATTCTCATGAATTGGTTTGTAAGGTTCTACAAATCCTCGCTCGGCAAGAAGATTATCATGGCCGTGAGCGGGGTCATTTTTTTTGGTTTTGTGTTCCTTCACATGTACGGTAACCTGAAGATGTTCATGGGAACCGAGCTTGTCGAAGGTTTGGGGGTCTACAAGTACAAGATGGATATTTACGCGGAACACTTGCGCACGTTCGGAGAACCGATCCTCACGTACGGTATGCTGTTGTGGATTCTCCGGTTTGTGCTCGTTCTGGCGCTCGTCTTGCACGTGACCAGTGCCGTACAGCTCTGGTTGATGAACAACAAGGCCCGTCCACAGAACTATGCGAATGCGTTAAAATCGCAGGTAACCACGTTTTTCGCGCGCACCATGTACTATACGGGTCCATTGCTGTTCTTGTACATCGTGTACCACATCCTTCACTTCACGACCGGCGATATTCACAGTTCCACGCACATCGAAGGCCAGGTGTACGGCAACGTGTACAACGCTTTCCAGACGTGGTGGATAGCGCTCATTTATATCGTTGCCATGATTTTCCTGGGTTTCCATCTCCAACATGGCTTGTGGAGCATGTTGCAGACCCTGGGGATCAATAATCCCAAGCGAAACTTGTGGAGGAAGCGCTTTGCCACCGCGTTCACCCTCATCATCGTCCTGGGATTCATTGCCGTTCCCATCGGTATTCAAGCCGGAATTATTCCGGAGCCGCATTATCAGCCAAATTCTACAGTCATAGCTTATCATGAAACTGGACGCTAAAATTCCACCGGGACCACTGGCGGAGAAGTGGGACAACCATCTCAACACCATCAAGCTCGTATCGCCTGCCAACAAGCGAAAATACCGGATCATCATTGTCGGATCGGGACTTGGCGGGGCGTCTGCCGCCGCCTCGCTGGCGGAACTGGGATATGATGTCGATTGCTTCTGTTACCAGGACAGTCCGCGCCGGGCCCATAGTATCGCCGCGCAGGGCGGTATTAATTCCACCAAGAATTACCCGAACGACAACGACAGCATTTGGCGTTTGTTCTACGATACGATCAAGGGCGGAGATTACCGGGCGCGTGAAGCCAACGTGTATCGCCTGGCCCAGGTCAGCAGCAACATCATCGATCAATGTGTCGCTCAGGGAGTTCCCTTCGCCCGTGAATACGGCGGGCAGCTTGCCAACCGCTCTTTCGGCGGAGCCCAGGTTTCACGTACGTTCTACGCGCGGGGACAAACCGGGCAGCAGTTGCTTCTCGGTGCGTACCAGGCTTTGCAGCGTATGATTGCCGCCGGGAAGGTTACCATGCATACGCGCACCGAAATGCTCGACCTCGTGCTCGTTGACGGACGCGCGCGTGGCATCGTCACCCGCGACATGGTGACCGGTGACGTTCGGTCATATGCCGCCGACGCCGTGGTCCTGGCTTCGGGAGGATACGGGAACATCTTCTTCCTCTCCACAAATGCGAAAGGATGCAACACCACCGCCATATGGCGCGCGCACAAGAGAGGCGCCGCATTTGCCAATCCATGCTTCACCCAGATTCATCCGACCTGCATTCCCGTCTCGAACGAGTACCAGTCCAAGCTCACGCTCATGAGCGAATCGCTGCGCAACGACGGACGTATCTGGGTACCAAAAAAGCCGGGTGACAAACGGCCGCCAAACGAGATTCCCGAAGATGAGCGGGACTACTACCTCGAACGGCGGTACCCGGCGTTCGGAAACCTCGTACCCCGTGACGTGGCTTCGAGAAATGCCAAGATGGTCTGTGATGAAGGTCGCGGTGTGGGCATCAGCGGACTGGGCGTGTATCTCGATTTCAGGGACGCCATCAAACGGCTGGGAAAGAAAGTCATCGAGGAACGTTACGGAAATTTGTTCGAGATGTACGAGCGCATCACCGGGGAAAATCCCTACGAGGTTCCCATGCGCATCTACCCGGCTTCCCACTATACCATGGGCGGCCTGTGGGTAGATTACAACCTCATGAACAACATCCCCGGTCTCTTTGTTATCGGCGAAGCGAACTTCTCCGATCACGGCGCGAATCGCCTCGGCGCCAGCGCCCTGATGCAGGGCCTGGCCGATGGGTATTTCGTGCTCCCCAACACGATAGGCGATTTCCTGGCGCAACATCGCCCCGATGGCCTGAAGACTGACCACGATGAGTTCCGGGCCGTGGAGAAGGATGTGGTGGATAATGTCAAGAAACTCCTCGCCGTCAACGGGACGCGTTCAGCGGATTCGTTCCATAAGGAACTGGGAAAGATCGTCTGGGATTACTGCGGGATGTCGCGGAACAAGGAAGGGTTGCAGAAAGCATTGTCACTCATTCCCGCGCTCCGTGAGGAATTCTGGAAAGATATCAAGGTTCCCGGTGATAATGAGGAAATAAACCAGTCGCTGGAAAAAGCAGGCAGGGTTGCAGAGTTCATGGAATTGGCCGAGCTGATGTGCCTCGACGCGTTGAATCGTGAGGAGTCATGTGGCGGCCACTACCGTGAAGAATACCAGACACCCGAAGGAGAAGCTCTGCGAAACGATGAGGAGTATTCCTACGTTTCCGTCTGGGAGTACTCCGGGGAGTTCTCCAAGCCGATATTCCATAAGGAACCTCTGCAATTCGAATTCGTCACGCCTACACAGCGGAGCTATAAATAATTGTTCATTGAAATTCGTCATTGATTGTCGGTAAACACTATGAATGTTACGCTTAAAGTCTGGCGTCAAAAAGGTCCCAACCAACCGGGTGGGTTTGTCGAATACAAGGCCGAAGGCATCATTGGGGACATGTCGTTCCTCGAAATGCTGGATACCGTGAATGAAGGATTGGTCGCGAAGGGTGAACCGCCCATCGCGTTCGACAATGATTGCCGTGAAGGCATCTGCGGCATGTGCGGCCTGGTGATAAACGGCGTTCCCCACGGCCCGTCCAAGGGAACGACGACCTGCGAACTCTACATGCGGCACTTCCATGATGGCGATACCATCGTCATCGAACCCTGGCGTTCCGTTGCCTTCCCGGTCATGAAGGACCTCATCGTGGACCGCTCCGCGTTCGATCGCATCGTCCAGGCCGGAGGATATATATCCTGCAAAACCGGCAGCGCCATCGAGGCGAATACGATCCCCGTTCCCAAACCGATAGCTGATCGATCCATGGATGCCGCGACCTGCATCGGTTGCGGCGCCTGCGTTGCCGCGTGTCCCAACGGCTCCGCCATGCTCTTCACCTCGGCGAAGATCGGTCATCTCAACCTGCTGCCCCAGGGAAAACCGGAGCGCTTCAACCGGGCGGTGCACATGATCGAAGCCATGGAGGCCGAAAAATTCGGTGGTTGTACGAACCACGGTGAATGTGAAGCCGCTTGCCCCAAGAGCATCAGTATCGATTTCATCGCCTTTGTGAACAGGGAGTACATGGGAGCGTACTGGACGGCGGATTTCGAGTAGCAAGTTTCCCCCGATATTTATGTAACGTTCAGCCGGGATCGATGTCCCGGCTTCTTTATTTTGACAGCCTGAAATCCGCGCGGGAATGACAGTCCTGCGTTTTTTGTCAGGATTTCAAACCGGGAGGATCAAGCGGTTGCGATTCCGCGCAGGATGTGCTATCATTAGCCGAAAACGCTCATGACCCACGACGCTTCGGCAACCCATCAATAAAAGGAGATTGATGATGAAAGTAAAAGATATCCTCAGGAAGAAAGGCTCCACCGTGCGGTGTATCAGTCCCCGGAAAACCATCAAGGAAGCGATTCACATGCTTGTTGAGTTTAACATCGGTTGCTTGCTTGTAACGGAGAATGAAAACACGGTTGGCATCATCAGCGAACGGGATATCCTCCGTGCATGTAATACCGATATGACTACCGTTGCGACTGCGCCGGTGGAATCGTATATGACGAAAGACGTCATTATCGGGACTCCTGACGATGATATCGACGCCGTCATGGCGGTAATGACCGAAAAGAAGATCCGCCACCTGCCCATCCTGGATGGTCAGAAGATCGTCGGCTTGATTTCCATTGGAGACGTTGTAAAGTCGCAACTGCACGAGAGCGAACACCACGTCCACTATCTTCGCGATTACATTATGGGAGCGTGATACGCGTCTGTAAAGGAGGATTACGAAGCTCGCAGGATCAATCTCCGCTTTTTTTCGCTCTTGCCACGTAATACGTTGATTGGATGTTGCCCGGATCGGCAATCACATCCCTGTAGTCATGGGTGTTCAGCGTTTCGAACCCACACGCGCCGAGCAATTCCCTGAATTCAGAGTCGGTGTACGTTACGAAAAAGTACCGGTAAACCCTGATTTCGTCAGGCAGGTCGGGATTGAAAACGTAGGTCAGGAAAGCGTGGCAGGAAGTTGCGTCCACGGTCACCATTTCCTGGAGATAGAGGTGTGGTTGGGAACTGAAGTAGGAATTGTCAACCGTTTCCCACAAGAGCGGTGCAAATTGATTGAGCGTCCCCCGGTGGAGCAGCTCGAACACCGCCACACCATCCGGGGCCAGCGCACGGTACACGGCTTCCACGCTGTCCCGTCCGAGCGCCGGGTGCAGATTGTTGATAAACCCGTAGTTTGCAAATGCGGCTGTGTACGCGTTTGTCGCATTGAGTTCTGAAATCGAACCGCACACGTAAGTGATGTCGAGGCCTGCCTTCGCCGCGGACGTGCGCGCGTACTCGATCGCGGCAGGCGACAGGTCGATGCCCGTTACTTTCATACCCGCGCGTGAAAAGATCTCCGCGTACAATCCCGGCCCGCACCCGATGTCAAGGAGATGGTGGTTTCGGGGCTCCTCGAGGATGGACAGGAGCCAGCGGGATTCCCTTTCAATGCAGTCCGGTGGCCTGGTGCCGATATCGTTTTCGGCGTCAAGCATGTCTTTCAGTGTCTGCTTCGAAAACCAATCGTCCGACCACGGCAAGTCCTGTCCGGGGATTTCATCGGGGTGAGAAAAATCCAGTGGCCGTCGCCAGAATTCCTTCCGCTGCCAGATGACCGGCTCTGAACGGTAAGCGGGATTCGAAGCTGGTGCGAGCATGCGGTTCAGGAGTCGAATGCCTTGGCGCCGATGTCCGTGCGGTAGTACGCGCCGTCGAAGATGATACGTTGGACGGCGTTGTAAGCCGTGACGATGGTTTCGCGCAGTTCGTTTTTTCTCCCCACGGCGGTTACGCCGAGCACCCTTCCTCCCGAGGTATAGAATTTTCCGCCCTTGAGCGTGGTGCCCGCGTGAAAGACAGCCACGCCGTCCTCCATCTCGTCGATGGTATCGAGGCCGGAAATCAACTTGCCCGTTTTATAGGAATCGGGGTAGCCGCTGGACGCCATGATGACGCACACGGCGCAGGCGTCGTGCATCTTGATTCGCGAGCGCCGGAGTTTCCCGGTCGCCGCCTGGTAGAGAATGTCCGCCAGGTCGTCGTCGATAAGCGGCAGCACCACCTGTGTCTCCGGGTCGCCGAACCGGCAGTTGAACTCCATGACCTTGGGCCCGTCGTCGGTCAGCATCAGGCCGCAGTACAACGTTCCTTGGTACGGGGTTCCTTCTTTTTCCATGCCCCGGAGAACGGGCTTGATGATGTTCAGTTTAACCTGGGAAAGTATTTCCGGTTTGACCGCCGGTGCGGGTGCATAAGCTCCCATTCCCCCCGTGTTCTTTCCCTTG
>JAADGX010000230.1 GCA_013152135.1 Chlorobiota bacterium | reverse complement strand
TTTCAGTTATCCACGTACCAATCAGAACGATCATTATCGCCGACCCGAACATGAAGTAATAATTCACCGCCGGGCTGATGATCAACGTAGGATCGATGATCTGGGCCGCGGTCTGGGTTAAACCCGCCAGTACCGGATCGACACTGCTGATAAGAAAGTTCGCTCCGAAACCGCCACTGACGCCGGCGAAAGCCGCCGCCAGCCCTGCAAGGGGGTGCCTCCCCAGGGCGAGGAAGATCATGGCGCCGAGGGGAATAAGGATGACGTACCCCGCCTCCGAGGCCACGTGGGAAATCACACCCGCGAACACAACCGCCATTGTGACGAACCGCGCGGGCGCCTTGAGCACGGATGCGCGGATGAGTACTTGCAGCAATCCCGATCCTTCCGCTACGCCAATACCGATCATCGCCACCAGGACCAGCCCCAGCGGAGGAAAGGCGACGAAATTGTGCTCCACGTTCTCGAACATCCAGCGAATCCCTTCCGCGCTGAGGAGATTGCGAACCGTAATGACTTCCTGCGTTCCGGGATGAATTGCCTGTACGTCGAACGCGGCCGTGATGGCGGAGATAATGACAACCAGGACGGCAAGGATTCCGAAAATCGTGGCTGGGTGCGGCAGGGCATTCCCGACGATCTCCACCTTGTCCAGCATGCGGGCAAACAGTTTCTTTTTCGGCATAACCTTTTTCATGCAGTGATACAATGATATTGTGAGTGGGAAGGACGCTCCGTGGAGAGAGCTTGAAGAATGAAAATACGCTTAATCTTCCATGCCAATCAATGTCCGGTATGGAAATACAAAACCAGGATAAAACTCGCGGTGATGAACCATGCATGCGGAACGGATGCCCGATTCGTTCGCGGACAATACGCTCCGGGGACGGCTGGATTGGTCTGGTTACGAACTACTCTCCTGCTCCGGTTTCAGTGGATCGGTCGTGAACGGGCTTTCGCAGAACGGTAACAGCGCGGTAGAGAAGAACAACGGAGAGAAGCAGCAACAGTAGAGCCATGATCGCCAGCGCCCAGTTCTGGATAGCGAAATTCTTGGCGAGCAGTGTCGCGAGCGCGGTGGTGGTTACCGCGAACATGAATACCATCGGCACAACGACGAACCAGTTTTTCATTCCCTTCCGCGACAACCATACCGCCACCGCCAACAGTGCCAGCGCGGCCAGGAGCTGGTTGGCGGAACCGAAGATGGGCCAGACTTGGGAAAACTGTCCGCTCAGTGTCAACGCACCCCCCAGGAAAACAGCCACCCCCGTACCGATGAAACGATTCGTGTGCAAGACATTATCGGGCCTGGATCTGCTTTCGAAAAATTCCTGGAAAAGAAAGCGCATCAGGCGGGTGCACGTGTCCAGGGAAGTCAGGGCGAAGGCTGAAACCGCCAGCGACACGAACGTGATCCCCGTGTGTTCCGAAAAACCGAGGGTTGTCAAAAAACGCCCGATGCCGTGTGCGAAGATATACACCGGCCCGTGTTCTTTCATCAATGGCTCGTATTCACCTCGGGTTAATACCATGACGGAGATCAGGGCCAGGACGGCCAGGAGCACCTCGATGAGCATCCCGCCGTAACCGACCAGCTTCGCGTCGGTTTCGCGGTTCAGTTGTTTCGAAGTCGTGCCCGAGGCAACCAGGCTGTGGAATCCGCTGATAGCTCCGCAGGCTATGGTAACGAACAAAATCGGAAACATGTAGCCGAGATTCTCATTGTACAGGCCTCCGAAACCCTCCATCTTGATATCCGGATTGGTCACGACCAGGCCGATGATTCCTCCCAGGAGTACGGCGTACAAAAGGAAACTGTTGAGGTAATCCCTTGGCTGAAGCAGTATCCATAGGGGGGTCACCGCCGCGACAAAGATATACGCGAGAAGGATGTACACCCATGCATCATATCCCAGGTAAATGGGAAACTCCATTCCCAGCCACACGCATGCAAAAAGGACGACCACGCCCGCCACGCTGGTGGGAAGAAGGGGGAGCTTCATCCGGTACACGGAGAAGCCGAAAATCACCGCCAACAGGAGGAACAAGGCGGACGATGTCGCGACCGATGGAATGGAGACAAACGTCCGGGCCACGATGTCGGTGAAGACGCCAACGACCAGGACGAGCGTGGCAAAGCTGAAGAGGATGAAGAGACGTTTCCCGGTTACACCGATGTACTCTTCGATAACGTCCCCGATCGAGCGCCCCTGGTGACGTACCGACGCCACGAGCGAGGTGAAATCATGCACCGAGCCGAAGAAGATGCCGCCGAGCAGTATCCACAGGATGGCCGGTATCCACCCGAAGGTCACCGCGATGATGGGGCCCACGATAGGGCTGGCCCCGGCGATGGACGCAAAGTGATGTCCCAGTAGCACTGGGGCGCTGGTGGGTACGTAATCCACCCCGTCGGTACGCGTGTGAGCCGGGGTCGCGTTCTTGTTCGAAAGATGCAGCCTGCGGGCGATGAACGACCCGTACGTAAAATACGCGGTAACGAGAGAAAGAAGGGAGATCAGTACCAGTACGGTAGCGCTCATGAACGGTTCGGACTTTAATCAGACGGTAATCGTTTCATGAATGTTCGTGGAAACAAGGAAAACTTTCAGCACACCTGCCAACCAGGAACGGCGTCGAGTCACGAAGCGACGATATTCACGATTTTCCCCGGCACCGTGATAACTTTGCGAATACTCTTTCCCGCGAGATGCGCCTGGATTTTCTCGCTTTTCATGGCCAGCTCCTTCAATTCTTCCGCCCCTAATTCAGGAGAAGCCTGGACGCGATCGCGGATCTTCCCGTTGACCTGCAAGACAATTTCCACAGTCTCCTCCACCGTGAGCGCGGGGTCGTACTCCGGCCAGGGCTCATACGCGAGTGTATGATCATGCCCGAGTCGCGACCACAGTTCCTCCGCGATATGAGGAGCGAACGGCGCGAGAAGAAGCACGAAGGTTTCCATTACCGATCGCGGGCGAGTGTCTTGCTTGGTCATCTCGTTGACGAAAATCATGAGCTGGGAGATTGCGGTGTTCATGCGCAGGCCCTCGATATCTTCCGTCACCTTGCGAATGGTGCGATGAAGCAGGCGCATGATTTCCACGCTCGGTTCCACGTCGCGGATGGACGCGTGGATCGCGTCACCTTCGACGAACAGGCGCCACACGCGGTCGAGAAACCGGTGAACACCTTCGACACCGGCCGTGGACCAGGGTTTAACCTGCTCCAGTGGTCCCATGAACATCTCGAAGAGGCGGAGACTGTCCGCTCCATGCTCCTTGATCACGTCGTCGGGGTTGACCACGTTGCCGAACGTCTTCGACATTTTCCGGTTGTCTTCGCCCAGGATCATGCCCTGGTTCACAAGCCGCATGAACGGCTCCGGGGTTGAAACCACGCCGATGTCGTAAAGCACCTTGTGCCAGAACCGCGCGTAGAGCAAGTGCAGAACTGCATGTTCGGCGCCGCCCACGTACAAATCCACCGGCATCCAGTAGCGTTCCTTTTCCGGGTCGCACAGTTTCTTGTCGTTCCGCGGATCCAGGTACCGCAGGTAGTACCAGCACGAGCCCGCCCATTGGGGCATGGTGTTCGTCTCGCGGCGGGCGGGTTTCCCCGTTTCGGGATCAACGGTATTGACCCATTCCTCTATCGCGGCAAGCGGCGATTCACCGGTTCCCGTGGGCTTATACGATTCTATGTCGGGAAGCACCACGGGCAAGTGATCTTCGGGCAACACCTTGTGCGTGCCGTCTTCGAGATGGATGACCGGAAATGGTTCGCCCCAGAATCTCTGGCGGGAAAAGAGCCAGTCCCGAAGCTTGTATTGTATGGAGCGTTTGCCCAGTCCGTGTTCTTCCAGCCAGGCGATGATTCGCTCCTTCGCCTCGGGAGTCGGCAGGCCGGAGATGAAACCGGAGTTCACGGACACGCCCTCACCTTCATACGCTCCCTTGCTGATGTCCCCACCGCTGACAACTTCCACAATGGGCAGATCGAATGTCCGGGCGAAATCCCAGTCGCGCTGGTCGTGTCCCGGCACAGCCATGATCGCTCCCGTACCGTAGCTCATGAGCACGTAGTCGGCGATCCAGATGGGAATCTTTTCTTTGTTCACGGGGTTGATGGCGTAGCCTCCGGTGAAGACGCCGGTCTTTTCCTTGGCAAGGTCCGTCCGTTCCAGGTCGCTCTTTTTGGCCGCGGTTTCTCGATACTTCGCGACCTCGTCCGCGTGCTCGGGTGTCGTGATTTTGTCCACGAGCTCGTGTTCGGGCGACAGTACCATGTACGTCGCTCCCCACAACGTGTCGGGGCGCGTAGTGAAAACCGTTATGGTTTCCTCTGCGCCTTCAACCGGAAAAACAACCTCCGCCCCCTCGGAACGCCCGATCCAGTTCCGTTGCATTTCCTTCACGTTCTCCGGCCAGTCCAGGAGATCGAGATCATTGAGCAACCGTTCCGCGTACGCGGTGATCCTCAACATCTACTGCCGCATGGGACGACGCACGACGGTATAGCCCTGCTCGAGTTGCTCGGGGACCTCTTCGTTTGCCAGGACGGTCTGGAGTTCCACGCACCAGTTGACCGGCACTTCGGCCATGTAGGCGAGCCCGCGTTTATAGAGCTGGATAAATATCCACTGCGTCCATTTGTAGTAACCCGGATCGGTGGTATTGATCTCACGATCCCAGTCGTAGGACAAGCCGATAGCCTTGATTTGACGACGGAAGTTCTCGATGTTTTCCCGTGTCGTAACGGCGGGGTGCTTACCCGTCCGCACCGCATGCTTTTCGGCAGGCAGCCCGAACGCGTCCCACCCCATGGGATGAAGAACGTTAAATCCCCGCATGCGCTTGTACCGGGCGAGGATGTCCGTGGCGGTGTACCCTTCCGGATGCCCCACGTGCAACCCGGCGCCGGATGGATAGGGAAACATGTCGAGGATGTAGTACTTGGGTTTTTCCTGGTTTTCGACGGCACGAAAAGTCTTGTGTTCTTCCCAGTACCGTTGCCAGCGTGGTTCTACTTCAGCAAATGGATAGTGCATGGTCTCTTTGCTTGTGTAACAGGCTCCGAATCAAAAAAATACTGCACCCGGTCTGATTGAACAACTTCCCGGGGATATAAAAAGAAACCGCCACAGGGGAAGGTCAGCCTGTGGCGGCCAGAGGTAAACTCTATCGGTAGGTTAAAAGGGGCCCCACGCACCCGTGAAGGTGATGGGTTTGTACACGAAGGGATGCATTCCAGGGGAATGCACATATTTTTGACCTCCTGTGTCAACGCAGGTGGGGTAGTATATGGTAGAGGGGTAATTTTTATTCAGTAAATTCTTCACTTCTATAAATGTAATCTTCTTATGCATTTCTTCCAAACTCGAACACGGGATAATTTCTTCTTACGCTCTGAACCCGCCGTTCCTCCCGATCACCATCGTGTTTAACAGGTTGTCCAACATCGAAAGCATGGCATCTCTTTTTAATCCGTCCCACCTGTTCAGCGTAGATTCAATCTTCATTTTGTTTTGCAGCAAGACCCGGTACACGCAATATGGTAAGAACAGTTCTTATCATGCAAGCCCTTTACGATTTTTCTTTCCCTTTTTTTATCCGGCCAACCCCGAAAAAGCATCCGCAGTCCTTCATCGTATATCGTTGTGCCCCCTTCATCAGTATGCAGCCCCGAAGTTGAGCGTAATGAAAAATCCATTTGCGTTTTGAGCGTACCGCGGTTCGGCGGTGCCATCCGCCTTGATCAAGTATACGCTGTCGATTCCCTCCGGCAGTGGAATGAAGTAATACCGGAAATTGACTCCCAGCACCGTTGACCGGTCGAACCCGAACTGCGCGCCGATACCAAGGAACCCGCCATACGACCAATAGGGACGCCCATCACCGAACGCCGAGAAG
>JAADGX010000329.1 GCA_013152135.1 Chlorobiota bacterium | reverse complement strand
AAGTTCGCCAACTACGGCTTCAACAAGTCGCACTCGGTGGCCTACTCCATCCTTGCTTATCGCACTGCCTACTTCAAGGCGAACTACACGCCGGAATTCATGGCCGCGCTGCTTACTTCGGAAATGGCGAAGACGGATAAAATCGTTCCGCTCATCGATGAGTGCCGGAAATTCGGGATCAAGGTGCTTCCTCCCGATATCAACGAGAGCGACGTGAACTTCGTCGTAACCGAGGAAGGCATCCGGTTTGGATTGGCGGGTATCAAGAACGTGGGTGTCGGCGCTGTTGAGGAAATTCTCCGGGCGCGGGAGGAAGGGGGACGGTTCCGCACGATTTTTGAATTCTGTGCGCGAGTGAACAGCAAAGCGGTCAACAAGAAAGTGGCCGAAAGCCTGGTACTGGCCGGAGCCATGGATTCCCTGGAAGGGAACCGTGCCCAGCTTTTTGCTTCAATAGAAAGCGCTCTCACCTACGGTCAGAAGAGCCAGCAGTACTCGGAACGCGGCCAGCCGAACCTTTTCGATGCTCCCGACGATACCAGCGCCGTATCGGTCATGGAGCCCGTGCTCCCCGCATGCGAAGACTGGTCGGAAGAGGACAAGCTGGCCAAGGAGAAAGCCGTCCTGGGATTCTACGTGTCCGGACATCCGCTGGAGAAATGGAGAAACGATGCCGAAGCGTTATCTTCCATCAGGCTGGGCCAACCGGAAACCTATCAAGAAGGCGAGGACATTCCCGTCTGCGGCGTCCTCTCCCAGGTGCGGAACAAGACAAGCCGAATCGGCAGGACCATGGCCCTGGCATCGCTCGAAGATTTTACCGGCAAGGCGGAATGCGTTTTCCTGCCCGACGTGTACAAAGAACAAGGGCACAAGATCAGAAACGAGGCCATCGTTGTCTTGATCGGCCGGGTGGAAACGAGCGGCGATTCCCTGCGACTGATTCCGAGCGAGATCCTGGAAATCGAGGAAGCGATTCCGAAGCTCGCCCGCCGGTTGCTTTTCGAAGTGCCCATGACCAGCGCGTCCGTGCATCTCATTCGCCAGGTTAAGGCTGTTCTTGATGAAGCAGCGGTAAAAGGAAACTGTCCTTGTTATTTTGTTGTTGCCAATGGAGCGTCGGAGCGGTGGAAGCTGGTTTCAAGAAAGTACAGCGTGAAGCCGACGCCCGAGCTCCTGCGCCGATTGCGTTCCATCATGGGGGAAAACAATGTCAGAATATTTACCTAGTTACAATAACTTTACATCAAGGGTCAAAACGAATGAAACCAGTCGAAATCACTGATCAGAATTTTCAACAGGAAGTCCTTGAATCCCCGGTTCCGGTATTGGTCGATTTTTGGGCTGTATGGTGCGGTCCGTGCCGGGTTATCGCGCCGGTAGTGGAAGAGCTTGCGCGGGAATACGATGGCAGGCTCAAGGTCGGAAAGCTCGATGTTGATCACAACCCGAACACCGCTGCCCAGTACGGCATCCGTAGTATTCCCAGCCTGATGATTTTCAAGGACGGGGAAGCAGTGGACATGATTGTGGGAGCGGTTCCGAAACAGCAACTCGTCTCGAAAATCGAACAGCATATATCCACGACGTGACTTCGTGTACCCGATGCGGAAGAGGGTGTCGTTTTCCGGGTACGCTCTTTCGGCTGACGGGAAAATGATGTAGATTGATGTCGAATCGCTCCGCGAAAGTACCCGTGCGAAAACAGTAAATACCGTTCATACCAGCTTGGAGGTTTACCATGCGTCTTGTTACGATATTAGTTCTGGTTACTGTCATACTGGCGTTGAACCCGTTTCACGGTTTTGGCCAGGCGCAGGATGCCGATCATCTCACGATGCGGTTGAGGACGGTGTGTGTTAACGGCCCGGGCAATCCGCTGAAAGTCGCTGTTGATGTGAAACGCGGCGGCGGCGGCTTATACGTCGGGGGGTATGGTGTTCACGTCTGGTTCCCGAAAAAGATTGTATATAAAAGCACTCAAAAGCGATACGCGAACGGGTACTGGGGAGGATGGAGTCCGCGTCTCAACGCCCAGGGCGAATTCATCAACAAGGACGGAATTACCGGCGGCGCGCTTCCGTTGCATCCACAGTTCTTCAGCCCGGCCCTGGATTGCCAGGGTAAAGCCTTGAACGACGGTTTCTTCGAATTGATGTACATCAACTTCATGGTTGTCGCCAACGCCTCCGGTACGGTTGATATCATTTTCATGGAAACGTTACCGTACATGAGCGGAGGCGGATCGCCTGCGAGTGACGAAACGTTCATGTGGAATATACAGGACAACGAGAACTACAGTGAAACGTATCTCAACATCAATAAACTGGTCGTTCCCGTCGAACTGGAGTCCTTCACCGGTGAATCCTTGCCCAATGAGCGCGTGCTTCTCCGGTGGACCACCGTTTCCGAAGAGTCCAACTTGGGTTTCGATATCGAGCGACAGATTAACGGGGGGGAATGGGAAAAAGTCACCTTCGTCGCGGGTGAAGGAGGTGGTCGGTCACGCACGGATTATTCGTTTATCGACGAACCCCTTGGTGAAAAAATCAGCGGCTCGCTGGTCGGCGGCGTCAATTACCGGCTGCGACAAATCGACACCGACGGTACGGAATCGCTCAGTCACATCGTATCCGTCGACTTGATGCCGGGGAAAATCGAGCTTGGCGCGGCCTATCCGAATCCGCTGGGTTTGCTTGGGCGTGAAGCGGACATCCCGTTCGCACTGGCTGTGCCGGCCGTGGTCGATCTCAAGGTGTACGATCTCCTGGGACGAGAAATCGCGAGTCTCGTTACCGCCGAACGGCGCGATGCAGGCGTGCACACCGTCCGCTGGAACGGTCGTGATGCGACTGGTGCGACGGCTGCGCGAGGCACCTACCTGTTGAAGTTCTCCGCCAGGCTGGACAACGGAGACGTGGTTACACGGTTTCGCAAGATCGTTGTGTCGTGGTAAAACCCGCGATGACGAAAAGAGAAACCCGGCTGGTCGGCCGGGTTTTTTTTGTATCGATTTTGTCGCTATCGGGACGGATCTCCCGCAAAGAACAGCCGGTAGTTCTACTCGATTTGGTCGGCAATGATTTCCGCGATGTCTTTCACCACCGGTTGCTTCGACGTCTCCACTTCCTTGACGCCGTCGACGAGCATCGTCAGGCAGAAAGGACAGGCTGTCGCGACGACCTCCGCACCGGAGGCGACGGCTTCTTCAGATCGCTCGATGTTGATACGCTTGCCTTCCGTTTCTTCCATGAACATTCTGCCTCCGCCCGCGCCGCAGCAGAAACCACGGTCGCGGTTGCGCGGCATTTCGACGAGATTCAATCCGGGGACGCTGAAGAGATCTTCACGGGGAGCGTCGAAGATGTTGTTGTAGCGGCCGAGGTAACACGAGTCATGATAGGTGACGCTCGTAGCGGCGGTGGGTAACGGCGATATACGTTCCGACGCGATAAGATCGTGGATGAGAGTGGTATGATGAACCACGTTGAATTTCCCCCCGAAAGCCGGATACTCGTTTTTCAAGGTATGAAAGCAGTGCGGGCAGGCGGTGACGATATTCTTTACCTTGTACCCGTTCAGCCGTTCTGCATGAACATTTGCGCGAGGTACTCGTTGCCGGTCCTGCGAGCTGGATCGCCGTTGCATTTTTCCTCGTGACCCAGGATGGCGAACCGCACTCCCGATTTTTTCAGGATGGCGCTGAAGGCACGGCTTACACTTTTATAGCGGTCGTCGAACGAGCCCGCGCAGCCCACCCAGAACAGGTAATCGATTTTATCCGCCGAGCCGAGGTCGGCCAAGGTCGGTATATTCAAACCGTCGGCCCACTTACCGCGGTCTTCGGGACTGAACTGCCAGGGGGCAAAGTTGTTTTCCAGGTTACGGTACAGCAACTGCAATTCAGGCGGGAACGCGGATTCCGTCAGAACCAGGTATCGCCTCATGTCAATGATATCGGTGACATGGTCGATCATGACGGGGCACTCCTGGACGCAGGCAAGACAGGTCGTGCACGACCAGAGTTCTTCGGGTGTGATGTAATCACCGAGCAGTTGTTTCTCAAGTACCGGGTTCTGCTCCTGGCCCGCGAGAACGACCGGCGCTTTTTCTTCCAGCCGGTAACGCATGTCAACCAGGATCTTTTTCGGTGACAGGACTTTTCCCGTGGCGGCGGCGGGGCACGCTGCCGTGCACCGGCCGCATTCCGTGCACGTCAGGCTGTCGAGGAGTTGTTTCCATGTGAAGTCCTCGACGTCGGAATTCCCGAACTTCTCGGCGGTTTCATCCTCGAGATCGAGCGGTGGAAGGGCGCCGCGGGGCGTAATCCCGGAGTTGCTCAGATACACGTTGGGAATCGAAGACAGCACGTGGAAATGCTTGGAGTATGGAAGATAGTTGAGGAATCCGAGTATGAGCAGGATGTGAATCCACCAGGCCACCTCGAAGATCATGTTCAACGAGGTCCGGTCGCATCCGGAAAGCAACCCGGCCAGCGCCGTGCTGACGGGGCGCCAATCGGCGGCGAATTCCGCCGATGAGCCGAGGGCGATTTTGCTGGCGTATTGAAAAATCATTGAGACCACGATAAAAAGAATCATGGTCAAGATGAAGGTGGCGTCACGCTGGGAATTCTTGGGGATATCCTTGACCCTGGGCGGACCGGTAACGTGCCGCCGGAAAAGTGCGACCAGGATGGCAAAAAGAACGACGACACCGGCGACGTCCGCGCACAGCGCGACGATATTGTAAACGATGCCCAGGAAGGCGAACGAGAAGTCCGGGAAAAAACCTTCAATCAGGGATTCCGCAACAACGGTAATCAGGACCAGGAACCCCCAGAAAATTCCAAAGTGCAGCAATCCGGCCGCCGGATCCCGGAGAAGTTTCGATTGCCCGAAAGCGATGGTAAGAACATTGTCTATTCTTTGTTTGAAGTTCCCGGAGCGATCTTCGGGTTTCCCGATGTGCAGGTATCGAATGAATCGATGGATGTTGTAGGCGAAGAAGCAGGCGGCGCCGAGAAGAACGAAAAAAAAGATGATTGGTTTCAAGTGCATGATCAGGCGTTTTCTTGTTGAATAGTCGGATTGAAAAAGTCTGTAGGGCTGGATGGCATAAGGGCATTCTCCGAATGAACTCACCCCGGGTCACAGAAAAGCCGATGCTCCCGTAAGGTGAAGCCTCCATGTATGTCTCTTTAAAATACTTAATCATCCTAAATTGCCCTAATGAAAAATCTTGTTGCACGATATTGGTTGAACTCCTAACTTTAATACTCGACCGTTCATGTCCCGAAGCGCCGGAGAAACGGGACATGCAAAAATCGTCTCAGGATAAAGAGCGAGAAGTATAGCGCCACAGCTACAAATCCACAATCTTCTGACACTATTCGAATTACTTGACCTGTTGTACTGCTCTCTGTGTATTGGTATGCCCCTTCGTTCGCTCTTTTCGATTTCGACATCGGAATGTATGACCGCGGCAAGACCGGCCGGAAATGCGTTCATCATGTCTCCAGATACGCAGTACTACTCAGCATGAACAAACTGAATTTCTTTACAACCGCCTCCCCCTGTTGGAAAGTGATCGGTATCGTAACGATCGCCGTGGTGTTCGTATCGGGATGTGCCAACCTGGAGCCGGTTCCGCGCTTTCGGAGCGCGACCAAAACATTTTCCGCGCGACAGCTTCCGCAGCGGCTCGTGACTTCTTCCGATCTTCTTGATCCCGCCAGCATCGCCCACTATTCGATTCTCAAGGAACGGGATCTGGAAAATCGTCACACGCAATCCTTTCATGACGAGCTTTCCCTGGCCGGGGAAGTCGCGGGAACGGGGAATAAAGGTTACGAGGATGAAATCGGGTTGGACGGAGAAGAATTGCTCGATCAGTTCGAGTACACACAGTACTACGAAGGTGATCTTCCCACCGATGATATTTCCGTCGGGGATTTCCTCGCTTCGGACGCTTATAACAACACCATACTGAATCCCAGCGAAGAGCGTGACGAGGTTGATCGTTCGACCTTGATGCAGGAAATCGTCAATCTTCTCGGCGTTCGCTACAGGTACGGCGGCACGGATGCCATACGCGGGCTCGATTGCAGTGCGTTTACGGGCACGGTGTATTCACGCGTGTTCGGAATCCGGTTGCCGCGTACGTCGCGCGCGCAGTTCACTATTGGCAAGAAGGTGCCACGCGATGAACTGGCAGTCGGTGACCTCGTGTTCTTCAAGACAATGCGCGGCAGAAGTCCGGTGTCCCACGTCGGTATCTACATCGGGAACGACTATTTCGCTCATGCTTCGCGAAAGCGCGGGGTTACGGTGACGTCCTTGAAAAAGGCGTACTACGCTCGGACGTATGTCAGTTCGCGGCGCATCATTCCCGAGCAACACGCGGAAGTTTTGAATTAGATTTCGTATCGCATGAAAAAAAGCCGGCGCGAAGCCGGTTTTTTCATTTTACCTTCTCCGGGATCCAATCTACTGTGCTCTGAATTCCCGGTCTATGATATTGATTTCGCCGGGATACGTGATGGGACCGAATTTCGTGCTGATGGTCGGCCGGGCGCGAAGCGTGATTTTCGCGGGTGACCCTTTTATTCCTCCAAGGGCCAGGGCGAGATTGACCAGCGTTTCGTAACTGTCGTTCTTGAAAAACTCGAGCAAGTCGAGTTCCATCCGAAGAGGAATGAGCACCTGTTGTCCCGTTCCTGGAATCGTCACGGGTTTTGCAATGTTGCCGGTAATTGTGGTCTTGTTGTCCAGGATCAGCGTCCAGGCAAAGCTGGTGAGGGTGGCGGAAGCCCTTTTTGAACCACCGGTGCCGTCGTTGGGATTGACGGCGGCAACGTTGAGGACGAAGCTCGCAGGCAGTTTGCCCTTGGCGAAATTCCCCGCCAGCACGACGCCATCCGCGATGGAAATATCGGAGAGCGACGCTTTATTGTTCAAGGGAATTCCCGCGAGAGTGAAATCCGCGACACTGTCGAGCTTGAATTTACAGCGGGAAATGTTGGTGAGGGTGCTCTCGATTTCCCTGAGTGCAGTGCAGGAACTCAAACCGATGGCGATTGCGATAACGAGAAAAACCCTGGTGGAATAGTTTCGTAACATTGTAATCTCCGAAAGTAAAACCTGTTTGTAACGCGTAGAGATACTTCTCTCAGCCGTGATTCACGGGATACGAACGAGGCTCCAAGTCAGTTCTTCGTAACAATTTGTCGCAGCACCGGGAGGGAATCGATAATTTCCTGGCAAACGGCGTAAACGACCTCGAGCGCGGAGATGTCAATATTGGGTACGGTATCAGCTTTTGTGTGAATCGCGCGCGCAACCGGTCCGAGATTGACCGAAGTCAGCGACACGGCCTCGTATCCGTGTAAATTCATGGGCACATGCGACATGCTGGTTTCCACATTTTGCCACCCTTCTTTAATATCAATACCGAACCGCTTACCGATTTCCATGATAAGCTGTGTCAGGAGCAGGCTCTTTTTCATGGGAGGAATGGCGGTTCT
Organism: Chlorobiota bacterium; assembly: GCA_013152135.1. GTDB lineage: Bacteria > Bacteroidota > Ignavibacteria > SZUA-365 > JAADGX01 > JAADGX01. The sequence continues at coordinate 2,061 of JAADGX010000329.1, read as the reverse complement.
GTTCATGATATAAAGTGCATCGTCCGTGCCAAGGCTGTCGAGGTTGACGATGATCGTGCGCGTGGATGGGAAGCGTTCACGGAACAGTTCGTCTTTCATGAGCGAAACCGTGCCGCTGTGTTCTGCTTCCTCGGCTCCCAGGAAAACGAATCCCAGGTTAACCGGACAACTCTGCTGCGCGTATGATTGCGCCAACTCCAGTAAGACACCCACCCCCGATGCATTGTCCACAGCTCCCGGCGACGTATTTTTCGTGATGTTCAAAACGAGTATCAGACCGACCAGGCAGACGAATCCCGCCGGCAGGATGAGGGCTTCCAAAGGCCACGCGAAAATCATGCTGATGGGAAAGATGGCGATGGTGGCCCAGGTCGCCCCCCAGAAAATATGGACGAGCCATGTAAACCAATACCGGGAGAGGAGTTGGGATTTCGAGTCGTAATGGGCAGTGAACACGACGTTCAGGTACTTGTTCGTCACCGGATGAATAGCGATGAAATTCCTGCTTTTGATGGCCCCGAAGGAGAGAAACGAGTACGTTCCCTCGCGGATGTGACTCCAGCGCGAAGTTCCGAGCAGCAGAAGTCCGCTGATGAACGCCAGTTCCACGCCCAGGATCGGAATGCTGGGCATGACAACGACGGCGGAAAGAATGAGCAACACGACTCCCGCCACGATGAGACGAGGCAACAAGTCGAAGGGGAACAGGGACGTCCGCACCTGGCGTTCACGAATATCGTAACCTGCCCCGTACAACTGCGTGCGGATATATTTTTGAACCTTGTTCTCGCCGGCGCTGCCGGCAAAACGTGGTACGGCAATGTTATTGATATGGCCTAAAATCCGGTGCCCGACCCGTGTTCGAGTAGTCGTGTGCAAAACGTCGCGTCGCAATGTTGGTACAACGGTTCTCTTCGGAATATACGGTGCATGTCCTGTTCCTGCAATGGCAGCGTATCCGGTGGATGAAACCGGGTTTCGGGAGGAAAATATCTCGATACTGCGGTTGAGAAACTTGACATTCAATTCAATGCTCTATACCTTTATAATTCGGCATATGGACAGGTAGCTCAGTTGGTAGAGCAATGGACTGAAAATCCATGTGTCGGCGGTTCGATTCCGTCCCTGTCCACACCGCGGTGATGAATCACTGCCATCAGAGCTGACAAGAGGGGCGATTGTCCGTGGGATGATCTCCCCTTCTTCATGTACATTTGAAATAATCGATCAATGCCATGAATATTCTTACCAGTGATCCGGAACGCCAGCCAGTCGTTGCAGCGGCGCTACGCACGCCCATCGGCAGGTATGGCGGCGCGCTCAAGGATGTTCGGCCCGATGACATGGTCGCTCACGTTCTGCGTACGCTTGCCGAAAGCCTGTCGATCGACACCCGTCTCATCGACGAGGTTATCGTTGGTTGCGCGAACCAGGCCGGCGAGGACAACCGCAACGTAGCGCGCATGGCTGCTCTCCTGGCCGGATTCCCGGTTTCGGTCCCGGCCATAACGGTTAACCGGTTATGTGCATCCAGCCTTACGGCTATTGTCCAGGCCGCGTACCAGATCCGGTGCCACGAGGCGGAAATTGTTTTCGTTGGCGGCGTGGAGAGCATGTCGCGGGCGCCCTATTCCGTGCCCAAACATACAGGTGACCGCGTCCCTTTCGGCAACCTGGTTGCGTACGATACCGCCTTGGGCTGGAGGTATCCGAATCCCCGGCTGGAAGCACAGTTCCCCCTCGAGTCCATGGGTGAAACGGCGGAAAACCTGTACGAGAAGTACGGGATCAGTCGTGAGGACCAGGACCGGTTTGCCCTGGAGAGCCATAGGAAAGCGGTCGAAGCCCGCGAATCGGGAATCTTCGACGAGGAAATCATTCCGGTTGTCATTCCCCGCCGCAAGGGTGATCCGGTAACCGTGGCACGTGATGAACAACCCCGTGCGGACACGACCATCGAAAAGTTGAGCAGGCTGAAACCGGCTTTTCGGAAAAACGGTACCGTGACGGCGGGCAATTCTTCCTCGTTGAATGACGGTGCGGCAGGGGTGGTGGTCATGT
>JAADGX010000304.1 GCA_013152135.1 Chlorobiota bacterium | reverse complement strand
AATATTCAAGCAATGTATATATATGAAAAACAATAATATTTGGTACTGATAGATAAGAAAGAACAGCATTCAATACTTCAACAAGGAATGCAGTGAAGATGTACACAAGCACAATCTTCATATCTTTACTCAAATATCGATACGCAATGACACCTGTTATGAAGGGAATAACGGAGATGAAGACGGATGAGAGGTAGATTATATACAAATGCTTCCTCTTAACTGAAAAATATGAGGCAGGTGCGGATAGATCGACCCATATGACAGCCTGACTACGTAGTGAATATCTTTGTGTTTCAATCCAAGATCAATTTACTCCACCACAATATAAAATATCAGGCATCAAAGACAAATAGCCGCCATCCGCACCTGCCCACCTGCGTCAGCTGTTAAGAGGATTGGGCCAACCGCAGAAAGGTGGACATGGTATTGCCCGCTCCATCAGGAAGCCCTCAAAGAGGTCGTTGCCATAGGCATCCACGCCACAGAGGACCAATACGCGGCGACCGTCGTTCTCAACGGCGTAGTAGTACCGGAGCCCGACGATGCCTTCCTGGCTGACCAACTGCCGCAACGGCGCGATGGCAAAGTAACCGCCCTTCGGGCCGTCCTTGTCAACAGACTCGCGGTAATTGCGCGCCAGCTTGCTGGCTTCCTCGAGCGAAATCAGATGCTGCTCAAGCCCGGTAAACACCGGCTTCGTGTTCTTGGGAGGCAGCGTCTTCGGCGCATCCGGCGATCCCACGTAGTCGTCCCATGCCTGCCCGTTAAGCGGGTTCGGCCATCCGCAGAACGGCGGGCACGGAATTGAACGCTCAAGAATGAATCCCTCAACCAGGTCGTTTCCATCCGGCTTGGCGCCAACCAGGATCATAACCGGGCGACCGTCATCTTCTTTGCCGTAATAATAGCGCATGCCCACGATGCCTTCCTGTGACAGGAGCTGGCGAATGGCGGCGATACCGAAGAACCCGCCCTTGATCGCATCTTTGCCTGCCTGCTTACGGAAATTCTGCGTAATTTCTGCCGCGTCTTTCAACGATATCGTGTGATCTTGCCCGGTAAACAAGGGGCGTTTGCGGACTTTCAGACGAATGTCAGCGGTAACTTTCGAAGTTTCCTGTGTATCAAGCACTTCGAGTTCAATTTTCTTTCTATCCATGTTGCCCTCCATGAAGGTTAAATTTTGAAAAACTGGTTCAACCGGTGTTCCTTCACCGTCAAACCGCCAACGACAGAATCATCACTATCGATAGCTGGATCAGCAGACGCTTATGACGAATCCATGGTTTTGCCCTCCATCTTTGTTGGTTGTTCATGCTGGCAAAGATCTCTTGCCGTCCGGTCATTTTGTGACCTTCGATGAAAACACGACAGGGTGAAGGAATCAATCAGGTCAATGAGTGATTCTATTATTGCGGAGAGCGCTTGAGCGCACCAGGTGGTTGCTGCCACTCCAATCGAAGAGGCGGAAGTGTGATTTGCGGAGTGCGGTAAGTCGCTAACGAACATACACACCTCACCGTCCACGCTTATTGCCGCAAGCGGCATACGCTGATGACGTACCTGTACCGATATTTTGGGAATATCCATAAGTTGCCCTCCTCGGGGATATTCTGACAGGAATGACAGTGGCTCAAGGTGAGGTGCGTATGTCGCTAAACCGAAAAGATCGCAACCTTCCAGTCAGCAGGCACCCGGCCTAAAGTACTATCCAGGAAATACGTGGAATTTCGTAAGAACGAATACGTGGGGGAAGATATCCATTGGTTGCCCTCCTCTTGGATAATCTTGATCTCTGATTATGTTCTGCTGACAGGGAGCTCCTCAACTCCCGACAGCTATAGCATCACTGTTAAATCTTTCCTCAGCCTCTTGCGTATCCTATACGGTGAGTAATATAAGAAAATATATTTGAAACAAAAAAGTGTTTTTTAAACTTTTTTTCGCTCTCAAATTTTCCCCCCACGCGAGCTTTTTACCAATCATATATAGCCTTTACGAATCTCCGGATACCGTCGCGAAACGTCTCGATGGATGGCAACAAAGAAAGCACGAGGTTTTCGCCATCGATGAAATTATAAAAATAACCGGGATGCATCAGCACGTGATGATCTTCCAGTAATCGAAGAACGAATTCCTCTTCGTCATCAATTCGCCAGACCTTCATAACAACACTCCATCCTCCCTCAACGGGATACACATCGATACCGTCAATCTCTTTCATGGTGGATTGGAGGAATGCAAGGTTGTCCCGACAGCGCAACCGGACGGCCTCTTGTATCTCCTCCCGCCTACTCAACAGAACCGGCGCGGCAACCTGAACAGGAGTATTAACAGAGAGGTAGAAATCCAGCAGGATATCCAGTCGCGATTGGGCCTTTCGCTGATAGCGCAAAGGACCGGAAACAACAAACCAGCTCAATTTCATTTGCGGGAGACAGAGGGTCTTTGAGAGTCCGTTCAATGTAAACTGGAGGCATGGCATCTCCTGACTTAAAACCGACGGTGGTTTCGTTTCCAGGAAACAATAATCGTGAAACACTTCATCAACGATCAGGGCTATACCCCGTCGCCTGCAGAACTCGGTGAGGAACTTTCTATCGTCCTCATCCAGGTAGGAGCCCGTCGGATTGTTGGGGTTGACTATGATGAGAGCACGTGTGCGGTTGGAGCACACTGTTTCAACGGAATCTCGATTCACCATCGGCTTTGCTCCCTTGCCATACCCCAGACGAAACGGGACGGGTTTCAGTGCTTCAAACAAGGCCAGGTAATCGAAGAGTGGATAGGATGGTTCGGGAACCAGTATTTCGTCACCAGGATCAGCGAGCAGTTTGAACAGCATCGAGTACGCCTCGCTTGTACTCGATGTGCAGTAAATTGCTTCCGGGTGCACATGGATCCCGTGCTCCTCATAATACCCTGCAATTGCTTCCCGGGCTTCTTGCAAACCACGCGGATGAGGATCATAGCCGGAAATCGACTCTTGAACAATCCCCGCGTGCAACGCTTCCAGGGGAAAGACAAAACCCGCCTTCACCGGATTCGTCTCTGTGAGGTTCAACACCTCGACACCTTGCCGTCGCAGGCGCTCAAGAAGGCGGGAAATGGCGTTTGTGCCCGTGTCATACGGGATGCGGTCGGAGAGAAAAAGCCGGCTCATGTTCCTAACTCAAGTGCATAGGTGTGACGTAACAGTTGCGATGAAATCGATACTTTCCTGCAAACAGTACTTTATAAATGTACTGCACGAGGTGCCGAAAATAAAAAAGGGCGACGATTTTTCCGCCACCCTGTTTACGGTTGACTGGTAATTTCCCCGAGGTAAGCCCCTGGAGAGTCACCTATAAGACATCCTCGTCAACCTCTTCAAGTTCCTTACTCATGATCTTGTTTTGAAGACTCGACTGCTTCCGTTTCAATTCCTCCTGGATCGGCTCGAGTTGCTTTTTCATTTTCAGGATGTATCCCCGCAGAGCCGAATTCACATCGTCAACATCCACATCGAGTTGGATATCGCAATCACCGCCGAGTCGCTTCATTCGAACGACGGAAGACGGCGCCCCGAACCATCCAAACGTCTTTTGAACCCCTGCTTCCAGCTCAACCTTGACCGTGCCGGTCTTCCCGTGGCGGACATATGTGATCTCTATCTCGTCACCATCCTCGAACTCACCGAGTACGTCCTGCAAATCATCCGTATCGGTAATTTTTTCATCGGCGGCGCGGGTGATGACATCGCCGGGTTTCAGGCCTGCCTTATCCGCCGGACCGTTTCGCGTGACATCCAGCACCAATACTCCGCCCTTTTCCTCAACATTGAAATACGGAGCAAGGTACTTGTTAAGATCATGGATTCGCACGCCAAGCATCGGTCTCCCGAATGACAACATCTCTCTGAATTCCTTTCCCCCGAAGAAAGCCATCCGCCTCTTTTTCTTCCCGATAGTTACCTCCAACTTCTTCGCTGCTCCGTCCCGGCTGATTTCGATGGTGACCTTTGTGCCAGGGCGGGTTTTCCTGACCATAGAGATGAGGTCCGAGGACTTTGCCACCGGTTTTCCGTTGTAAGAAAGGATGACGTCATCCTCTTCGATGCCCGCTTCATCGGCGGGACTGTCGTCGACCACACTCACGACAAGCAGTCCGTCCCGATTACCCAGTTTTTTCTCTTCCCTCATGGAAGGGGTCATTTCCGTGATCGTAACACCGAGCCAGCCTTTCTTCGGTTTTTCATCAGCGGTGCCCTGGCGAGGATTCCCAATGAACATTAGTGCAAACACCAGAAACGCAAGCAATCCAGGCGCCAACATCTTTCTCCTCATTACCGTCTTCATCGATTTGCTCCGGATTTAATTTGACAGACATCGTTTGTTAAAACCGGAATATAGACGAACCCCCTGGCGCGGTTGTTCCCCCAAAATGAAAAGAAACGGGAAAATCAGTTATGAGGAGAGCGTATGACAACGGGGTGGACGAGGACATTGACAACCAGCACCGCGGCTGCAGCAAGCGGAGCCAGGGCTGCCAGCCAGAACACGACACCGTACCCGAAATATCCTGCGGCCTGGCCCAACACGATAGCATTGATCGCATTGGATGCATCCATGACGCCGGTCACAAGAGCCATGGAGCTTCCCACGATTTCCGGGCGTGACTGGTTGTACCCGAGGGCGGTGACCGCTGGAAAAGCTATCCCATGCGCAAAACCGTTGACCGCTCCCGCAAGGATGATCCCCTCGATACCGGAACTGAACTCCAGAATGAGAAGCCCAAGCCCGTAACTGATAAATGCGGGGATGAGTATACGCCGCAAACCGATTCTGTCCCCCCATTTCCTGCCCAGCATGCGGATGAAGATGCCGGTTACACCAAAGCCAGTGAAGTACAATCCAAATCCCCAAATGCCTCGTTCTTTTGCAATCGGGGCGAGGAACACTTGAGGCGTCGAATAGCTGAATGCCAAACACATGGCGAGAAAAAGCACGAACAACAATTTGCGTGACCGGAACCCGGAAAGAAGAGTACGGAGTCCCGGAAAATGCGTCCCTCCTTCTCCTTTTTCCGACAAAGGAAGAATGAATAAAAAACCTACCAGCGACAGGCCGCACATGACGAGGAAAAACACCGGCAAACCGAAGTGCTCCACCAGGTTTTCTCCCAGGTATGGACCGATGAGCGCGCCCATCAACCCCGAGACCCCGTACGTAGCAACCGCTTCATTCCGACGTTCGATGGGCGCGTTTTGAGCCGCCAACGTAAAGAAACCAGTGAAGTGCGCACCGAATCCAAAACCCTGGATGATCCGCAATATCCACACCAAGGGCACGAGCCCTTCACCGATCAGGAAGTAATAACCGATGGAGGGCAGCGCCATCATGAGGCTCCCGGCCAGGAGAACCGGTTTGATCCTGAAACGATCTATCATCAGACCAACCAGAGGGCGCCCCAGTACGGCGGCGATGGAAAAGGCGCTCATGAACAACCCGACCATTTCCGCTCCCCCGCCCGAGTATGTCACGTACAGCGGGTAAATCGCGTTGTTACTGAAATTCAGGGATTGAAAGAAGTTGTAAGCGAAGGCCAGGTAAAAGGCCGACGTGTAGATAGTGCTTTTGCTTTTCAAAGAGGTGTTATAAATAAATACCGGTGAACATCAGGCATGGCTCGCTGTTGGCACGTCACCCGCCCGATTCCGCAAGTTATGGAAAATCACCAAAAGGATAATACCCGTGGGAACAAGAACGGCTACCCGGGCCAGCGAAACCTGTTCGTCAAAAAGACCGAACGTGTCGCTGGATGTTGCGCTTAAATAGAGCATGAGGACTGCGAGGAGGTTGTTTGTGAAATGCGACACGATGGTGGGTACCAGGCTGCCGCTCCGGTAAAAAAGGTAACCCAACAAGAAGCCAATCAGGGAAAGATTGACGAGCCCCAAGGGATTCATGTGGTACAAACCGAACATCAGCCCCACTACGATAATACTCTTCCATCCTATCCTTCTTTCCAGGGTCCTCTGAACATATCCTCGAAAAAGCACCTCCTCGCAAATGGCCGGGGTAACCGCGACAACCATGATTATCCAACCCAATTCCAGGGGCGTCTGCGCTGTAAACAATGCGTTGTTCAAAGCCTGGATTTTTTCAGGGACGGGAAACAGCCTGTTGACCAGCGAGCCGATATACATGTTCACGGGGACAAACACTGCCGTGATCACGACAGCCAGAACAACCTGGAGCGCCGATGCGGACTTCCATCGAATGTAGTCCAAGACTCGCGTACTGTGCCACCTGCGAACCAGGATGATGGTTGGAATCATCAGGAATGTAATTTGTGTAACGAGAACGACAGCGAGGATAACGTTCTTGATGCTCAGAAGCTGCTCGGCAATGAGATCAATCGCGGAGGCGGTATGGTCAGGTTGCCCTTTGATGACTTCAGCCGCCAGGGCCGCGATCGTAACCAGGATGGATTGGACGATAAAATACGTTGCCCCGATGAGAAGAAGGCCCACCACTGCGGCCGCGACAATATTCCGACCGTTTCTTTCCCAACTGCCGTCCAGCGTCAGGCCCGGAGACGGGGCGTCTTCCTTGTCACTCTCAACGACGTCAGGCAAAATGTCTTTCAGCAATGAGAATCATGAAACATTTCCGGGGCTTATCCGCCTGTCGGAGCTATATTGTCGAGATCTATCGCATCGCCCACGTCCGCCGTGTGCGGGGATTCGAATTCTCCTTTTCTCGCCCGCAGGTCAAAATACATGACCGCCAGGTACACGGGCGTGACAACAAGACTCAGAATCTCCGAGACTCCAATGACGAGGCCATATCCCCAACCAAGGGATTTCAACATTCCCGCAACCTGGCCCGGAGTCATTGTATCGGCTCCGTTCATCATCATGTGAAAGTATTGCGAAATAATTCCCCACATGGCAACGAAGAAAAGCGGTGTGACAATGATAGATATCGCGAACTGCGCAACGATGGACAGGAGTATGACGATGCCAAGTACCCGCCACCAGTTGTTCTCGACAAGGAACCAACTTCGCTTGAATCCTTCGATCACGCCCGTGTCCTCCCATGCAATAACTTGCAGAGCAAAGAGCCACCTGATAGCCAGAAAGATCGACACCGGGATAATGACGAGAAAGCCCAATACGCCCATGCCTATCACCGTATCCGAATCGCTTACCGCTCCAATGATGATCATGACGTATGGAATGACTACCAATGCCATTATCGCCAACGAGTAGAGGATCTGCTGACCGACCGCTTTCCAGCCACGCACGCCGAACGCACGGGTCAGAGCTTCGGACCATGTGATCTCGTCCTCTTCCATTTCCGTGCAAACGACGATCGTTACCGCAACCTGTACAATGATTGAACCGAGGGCCAGGAGTATCAGCGACAGGATGAAGAGGAGTCCGGCTCCCAGAAAATTCGATAGCATTTCCCATATCCTGATGTCCTCAAAATCGCTCTTGGTCAGAACGTCTGCCAGGCCGCCGAAAAACATGTTCACGGCTATACCGAGGATGAGAACAACCGGCGCAATGACCACAACAGCAATAATAAGGTTCCGAAGAGCGGTTTTCCCGATCAAGTTGAACGTACGATTGAAAATATCGCTGAGATTCATTGGGGTAATATCAACGCTCATAATAGCTCCGTAGATATGGAACAACAGAGTAGCGGCTGGAGATACATTTCAATTAGCCTGCTCCAACTTAGGGAATTGTAGCCATTTACAAAAGCTGTCACCTATCTCTCGTACGTAGCGGAACGTCATGTCTGTCCGCGTAAAACCTGAACAACGTGAACCGAAAAATCAGGGGGAAGAAGAATGAGAACTCGCGTTTTCCTGCCAGTAATCAAAACGTGGGAAATACAGAACGATGAGAAGAGCGGAAAAAAACAGGAACGGATAAAAATCCCACCGGTTGCCGCCAATGAAAAAGAGCACCATGCCCAGGATGGCGGGAACTTCACACAACGCGGTCACCATGATCGTGGTCTTGAAGAGCTTCCCTATTCGCTTTCCTACCGAGAGCGAGGAGTCAAAACGCAACATGGAGGACCGTATGTAACGAATCCCAATACTGATTGACGCAACCAGCGCGATAAAGAGCCATCGGATTATGCCGACCATCAATGCCCTTTCACCCAGGATTGATTTTTCCTGCAACGCAATGATTTCAACGATGATCACGTAAAACACCATGCTGAACAGCAAAGAAGCGCTGGTAATCATGGCAAGACGGTAAGCCTTTTTCAATTTTCAAATCCACGACTAAATCTGGGGGTAACTCGAAAGTCATACGAATAAAATAAGAAATTGCTTGAACGGAGGAAAATGAAGACGAGTCGAGATATTGGGAAAGGGAATCGGAATTTCGGATTTGGCGATTCTTGAGGGCGGGTGGCTTGTCGGATTATTGATTCTTGATTTTCGATTTTGGATTATTTTGGATGTTAGGTTCGTTGGAACGTTTCTCTTTGCGTCCTCTGCGGTTAAAAAGCTCGTAGCTCGTAGTTCGTGGCTCGTAGTGCTGCATCAATATAAGATGTCATTCCGGACTTGATCCGGAATCCAGCGGGCACGAGACAAGGCGAAGATGTGATTTCGCATTTGTTCTCTGAAAAATCGTTGTCGTTGTCGTAATCGTTGTCGCAATCGACGAACCACGCTTCTCGATTGATGATGGAAGACCGTGGACGGAGGACCGAAGACAAGGAGAATCCTCGATTTTCGATCCTGGATTTTAGATTTTGGATGTTAGGTTCGTTGAAACGTTTCTCTTTGCGTCCTCTGTGGTTAAGAAGTTCGTGGCTCGTAGCGCCGCATCAATATAAGATGTCATTCCGGACTTGATCTGGAATCCAGCGGGCACGCGACAAGAAAAACGGGGTTTAAAAATCCCTCTAACAAATACCCGGAGGCCATGTGATTATTAGAAGTACCACAATTCGAAAATAATTTAGCATCTAGAATCTAGCATTCAGCATCGCTCCAATCCCCTCTCACCTCGGCCTGCGGCCCTCGCAATGACGCGGGCATGCATTCGCCAATCCGCACGTTCGAAAATCGATTTAGAATCGCTCTACCTGACCAGCAACGCTTTTATTGAACGAACGTTCTTCCCCGCCTGGAGTGTAATCAGGTACACCCCCGCGGGTAATCCAGCGCCATCGAACTCAACTTCCTGGTAACCTTTTTCCTGTACTCCCTGGCTCCGGACTGCGACTTTTCTCCCGTAAGCATCATACACGACCATCGTGACCCTGACTCTCTCGGGAAGGATGTAACCTAGAACAGTTAGCGGCGCGCCCGTAACAGAGGAGCCGAACGGGTTCGGGTAGTTCTGGAAAAGGAAAAATCTCTCCGGGGCATCGCCGTGTTCCTTTTCAACAACCGAGGTAATAGTTCCAGAAGTGTACCAAAATCCTACGTTATTACGATGAAAGGAATTCAGTCCCATGCCGATAACCGCTTGTCCCACGGTGCCCTTCACCTGGAAATGCAGCCCGCTCATCTCCCCGCCCCCGGATCCGAATACCATTCTTTGTATACGGTACGAAGGTTGTCCATCCATATCAACCTGAATGCACAGTATCAAAAAGACCAACAGAACAATTGACCTTCGCAATATGCGTTTCATTTCCACTCTCCCTGTATCGTCATTGATGTACGTGAGCCATACTACCGGGAAATCTTCCCGGCTCCACTTTTGACCGCTTCATCAACACTCCGCGAAGATGGCAGGCCAAAGGCTTCAGGATGCAAGTACGATCCACGCTCTCGAAGCGGCTTCTCGACTTCGACGGGGATGCGGTGCGCGTTGGCATAGGGATCCTTACGGATACCGGTAACTTGCCACGAGACCTCCAGCCCCGGAGATCCGCCGGCAATAGTGAAACGGTTGTTCGATATTTTCCGGGCAACGTGAAGATTGGGAGCAGGTCCTCCGATTGCCGTCAACTGGTAGCGGTAATCGCGGTTCAATGCTTCGAACCAATCCGGTAATTCCACCGTGGCCTCGCCGTGTGAATCGAGAACGACATTGCCGTTGTACACGTTCATCATGTCCGGAGATTCGACAAATGAGTGATAGAGATACATGGTCTCGGGGTGCAGGGGATGATCGATCTTGAACGCGCCGCCGCCTTTTGTCAGCGTTCCTGTTACGTTCACGTCTCCACTGAAATACCCGGCAAATCCCCCCGCGCTTTTTCCCCACACACCGTAGGCGTTCGCCCCCGAATCGGCGATGCCCAAAACACCGACACCATTCCTGACAGTGGAAACGCCAAAGACACCTGCCTTTGTGGAATCCCCAAGGGATTTTCCCATAACACCGTAACCGCTATGATGCTCGCCGTACACGCCGGCTTCCGCGCTTCCAAGCCAGCCTCTGCCTCCGCCCGCTTTCCGCCCGAAGACACCGTATCCGTTGCCGGCGATCCAACCCGTATTCCCCGGCATCTCTCCAAAAACGGCGAAGCCACTGCCGACCTTGCCCACCACGCCTTTCCCCGTGTCTATCTCACCATGAACTCCCTCGTCTATGCTGCCCAGGAATCCAAATCCTCCGCCGGACTTTCTTCCATAAACTCCAAACTGAGCCCCTGCGAGATACCCCGAAGTTCCAGGCGCGGAACCCGATACCGCCGTACCCGCGACTGTTCGCCCCTCGACGCCACGACCTGAATCACTCTCGCCGTATACACCGTTATTGAGACCGCCAATATAGCCGAAGACACTGGGCCTTGATCGTCCAAAAACACCATAGGTCCCACCAAGGTATCCCATGCTTCCCTTGAGAGGATTCGCGCCGTAGACACCGGTCCCACTGGAGCTCTCGCCATAGACACCTTTGGCTTCTGATCCAATGTCAGCTTTTCCTTCCACCCCCCGGCCGTCGTTGCCGTATGCATTTCCTGAAATAGCCGCTTCACGGATACCACTTGACACACCATACACGCCGGTTCCCTTGGGGCTGTGACCGTACACTCCTACTCCCGTGGCGCTGCTTCCGAAAATCGCCGTGGGGTTAAGACCCGAACCGGTATTCGTGACGCCAAATGCAGGATTGGGATACGAAATAGTGCCTGAATACGGCAGGTTGAATCCCGGCGGCGAGACCCATTGCAACGTCGAACCATCGGTCCCGAGTACCTGCCCGGACGTGCCGCCCGGCGCCGCGAGGTGCCCTTTTGTAATCTCGCCGGGAGCAATCATGGAGCCCTTGATTGCTTGTGCACCAATGAAAAGCGTCACATCACCCGAGGTGCCGCCTCCACTCAATCCGGCGCCCGCATTCACTGCACTGATATCGCCTCCGGGGCCGCTTACGGTTTTCCACCAAAGTCCGCCAGCGGTGAAAGTAAGGCTGTTTCCCGGCGATGGCGTATTCAGAGTTTGCAATTTAGAGGCGGTGACTGATCCATCCCTGAGCTTTTTCGTGGTTACCGCGGAATCAGCAAGAAATATCGTAACGTCGCCTGACGTTCCTCCTCCAGCCAGCCCCTCCCCGGCCGACACTGCTGTAATATCACCGGTGCCACCTCCACCCAATGCCGATATGATCAGCGTGTCATCACTGGTCGAAATGGATACATTCGCACCTGCTTTCACCGTCACGTTGTCTTTCAGGGAATTGATGCTCTTGACAACTTGCCTCGCCTGGATTTTCTTTCCAGTAACCGCACCATCGGCTATCGTGGGATTCGGATAACTGCCCTGCAAATCGCCACCGGCCGGGATACCGGCAATGCTTTCCGTGATCACCGAACGGAGACTGTATGGAGAGGCCGTCAATGGAAGGCGAGGCACAAGTTCCGCGCCGTTCTCAACGGAAATCCCCAGCCAATATGGACTGGAAAACGAAAGCATCAACGGTGTAACGTCGCCAAGGGTAACGTTGAATATGCCGTCACGCACTGGGACTAATTGCTTTTCCGTCCACAGGGGACTCCCACCTGTCGAACGACTATAGAGCCGGAAGGTCACGTTGTAATTACCGTCCGCAACCATGCTCCCACTACCGTCGGTTAGTACTCCCTGGTAGCTGATCGTCCTGGGTACTTGCGCTCGCAATGATTCAGATTGACCGAGCATCATCATTGCGAACAATCCGATCATCCATAATTGCCGCGGTGTTATATTTCTCATTGTCATTTTCTCCTTATGAACATTCTGCGACCGTCTTTACATCTGTAATAAACTCTCTATTTTTCATTCCCCGTTCTCGATCAATGCCTTTGAGCCTGTCACCTACCGCCACGGAGCAGTTGAGATTCAGTCATAATGGTANNTAATGGTATTCAGTTACAATGCTGGTGCTTACATAATTCAACAGTATGCATGGCTTCGTATCCCCGATGATTCATGCGGGAGGGTAATCTATGCAGGTTCATCATTCACGGCAAACCCCGTTTATTACGGAAAATAAACGCGTCTCAATTTTGCTCTATCTGAAGATAAGACGAAAAGCGGAAAAACTAAATGGAATGGCGATGGAGACGCTTATTGGATACGGACATTCTTTCCCGGCCCATCCAGCGGGAGCAGCATCGGAGAGACTATCGACACACATTCCAGGTGAATGAAGCGCCTGCCTGGAGCGAGTACCCGGATGAAGACATCGAATCCGCGCTTCAAATGGGAGTTCAATACAATCAGTAATTCCTGGAGGATAAGAGTGGTTTTACGAGCGTGTGATTCTATCACAAACAAGAAGGTAACCTCGCCCGCACTTCTCGAAAGATGGAAAATCGAAGTCCCCGGACCGAAGGTGAAAAGGGTATCATCGAAAGGATTTCAAAGGGATCGACATGAAATTTGCGTTACGTCGAACGACCTCTTCCGACCGGAATGAACGCACGCTTCGGACGCCCCGTACATAACTCCATAAAAGCAGAAGAAGCTACGCTATCTTTACAAACTTATCCGGCTTCGCAACATCGACATTCGACTCACCGGGGAGTTATTGTATCCCCTCCTTGCGCTGCGCCCAAAAACCCGGAGCGGATATATAAAGTGTAAAAGCAACTCCAGCGAATTGAAGTTGCTTTTACATAGATGGAATGTCTTTTATTCCTGGGAAACGATCATCACGTTCGCAGCTTGCGGGCCCTTAGGACCTTGCTCAACTTCGAATTCCACCCTGTCACCTTCCTTCAGGGTTTTGAATCCTTCCTGTTGAATGGCTCGATAATGAACAAACACGTCTTCACCCGAATCCCGCTGAATGAAGCCGTATCCCCTCCTCTCATTGAACCATTTGACTGTTCCGCTTTCCATGTTTCTGTTACTCCTAAAATGTTACTCATACATCCTCTTGCGAGGGGAAGTACATCGTCGTGTCTCGCTTCGGTCAGCACCAGAGGTCCTGTAACCGATAAATAACCGCTGTTGTGCTGGCGTACGTTCTACGAAGAGAGAGCAAATCTAACTGTTGATGGACCTCTTACGGAACAGCCAACAAAGCGCTGGAGAAACGGTGTACTCCTATTTACCCCATAAGTATACAGCAGATTTTCATTAATATCAACGGGATTTGAGAACAAAAAGAAGTTTTTTAGGATTTTTTTTCATCCCCCGTCAGAGCCGAAAACGGTCATTCCATACCGTATATTCAGGGTTCTCCGATACGTTACTCACCGTGTTACCTCACCGGTACCCGGCTTGCATCAACTCTTCAATCGAAGTTATCGGATGAGGCGGTTCAAGGTATCGTGCAAGGAAACGGTATATCTTCAGGCGGATTTTCTTTGCCATCAGTATATCCAGACGATTAAAGGAATGCCCTCCTGGAGCATCCTCGAATATTTCGTATTCGAATTCCTTCCCCGCCGCCTTGAGCGCGTGAATAAGGTGTTCGACTTCCAGCACGTTCACATCCTCGTCGTTTGTATTGGTATGAATGAGCAACGGGGTCTCCAGCTTATCCGCGTTCCACACGGGCGAACGGCGGCGGTATTCCTGGATGTTTTCGTTGGCCGTCTGCCCGATGTGATATTTCGCCGAATACAATTTTCGGTAGCTGTCCGTTTTATAACCCATGCGTGAAATGAGATCGCTGACCGGCACGCCTGCATAAGCGACGGCGTAATCTTTGGGATGGTTGAAAATATTCATCAACGATATGAGGCCGCCGTGACTCCATCCGAGAATCCCGATCCGGTCTTCATCTACAAATGAATAATTCTCGATCATGTAATTTCTCGCTGCGTAGGCGTCCTCGATTTCCAATCCTCCGTAATCGATAAGCTCGTACATCTCTTTCCCGTAACCCGTACTGCCCCGGTATTCCGGAGCGATGACAACGTATCCCTGCCCCGTCAACTCCCGGACGATGTGCGTGTAGTACGTGCTGAAATTTCCATGGACTCCTCCGTGAGGAAAGACCAGCAAGGGGTATTTCTTCGATCGGTCGAGTGTCTTTGGTAAAAAGATGTACGCGTAAAACTTGACGGGATTTCCGGCGCCTTCCGCCGTGGGATTCGGTTCTTTCCACCGGGGCGGCCCCGTCAATCGAACCTTGTCCACGTAGCAGATGTCTCCCACACGGTTGTACCAAAGCACGTCGTCAATGGTCTTTTCCAGTTCATCCAGGCGGTGACGCATCAGTTCCATCTGTTCCTTGAGTCCTTCAAGACCGGATTCGGAATCGCCTGTTGATTGGGAAGCGGAAAAGCGCGGGTACATAACCATGAAGAAAAACGTCGTGAGCAGAACGAAGTGAAGTCGTGTCTTTCGCATACCAGGGCCTCGGAATTTACGTTTGACAGTCAGAAGCGATACTCGATACCGGCATCATGCTCGATGCGGATGTCCTACCTGAAAGTATTTGCAACCGGAATCATTTTCAAGTAAAGACCGGTATTCTTTGTACTCGTATAATTTACAAGAATGAACATCACGCAACGCATGAAGGTTACAAGCCTTGGTTGTATATTACGATGCTGAATACATTGGACAACAGGTCCTATCCCAACATGGCCCACGGTACACAACAGAATTTCCCGCCAAACGATAACACCACAGGCCTGGTGTACGATCCGATTTTCCTGGAACACACGAAATCCACGCATCCGGAAAACAGGGAACGTCTTGTATCGATCCTGGATGGCCTGGATGAGTTTCACCTTCAAGAAAGGCTCATCCCCGTTCGGGCCCGACCCGCGGAAGAACATGAACTCCTTCTCGTGCACACACAGCATCAAATACGTCGCGTGCAATCCCTCAGCCGCGAGGGAGGCGGGTATTTCGACCCGGACACGTACGCCACCGCTTCTTCCTACGACGCCGCTGTCAGGGCGGCGGGTGGTCTGATCGATTTGACTCTCTCGGTCATCCGTGGCGAACTTCACAACGGCTTCGCTCTCGTACGCCCTCCGGGGCATCACGCACTCCCGGATCGGCCCATGGGATTTTGCATCTTCAATAATGTCGCAATTGCCGCGCAGGCCGCGCTCGACCGGGAAGGCCTGTCAAGGATTGTCATTATCGATTTCGACGTACACCACGGCAACGGCACACAGGCGATCTTCGAGCAGGATCCTCGTGTCCTGTATGTATCGAGTCATCAATATCCCCATTACCCCGGAACCGGCGCTGTCACTGAAACGGGAACCGGCGAAGGCGCCGGAACGATCCTGAATATGCCCCTTCCGGCGGGATGCGGCGACGGTGCGTTGATGCGGGTTTACAGCGAAATAGCGTTTCCGCTGGTGAGACAATTCCGACCGGAGCTGATCCTGGTGTCGGCCGGATACGACGGTCACTGGAAGGACCCGCTCGCTCAACTGAGCTTCACGCTGAAAGGCATCAATACACTGGTTGAGCGCCTCGTCGCACTGGCCGACGAATTGTGTGAAGGAAGGATCGTCTTTACTCTTGAAGGCGGGTACGACCTGGCCGTCTTGAAGCTGGCGGCAGCCAACACGTTTTTCGCGCTTCTGCACGAGGATGAGGTACACGACCCGCTGGGCGCTCCCGGTATACCCGAACCCGACGTGAGCAACGTCGTGGCACAACTAATAACACTTCACAATCTCGCATGAGCTTGTTGCCATGACGACCGAATGGTTTTCCAACGTCATCGGATTCGACGATGCCCCGTTTTCCCACCATCACGCAGGCGCGGTTCCCGTCGTGGGAACGGTGTACGCCCAATCACGCCTCGACGGGATACTCGTCGGAGAAATTGAAAAAGACGGCTTCGATGCCGCCTCCCGGCTGGCCGAGCTCGTCACGACGTCGAAGTTCGCCGAACACGCGCAGCTCGTCATGCTGCAAGGCATCACACT
>JAADGX010000305.1 GCA_013152135.1 Chlorobiota bacterium | reverse complement strand
GTATGAGAAATCTTGATTCTCAATGACTATCTTTTTATGATTTATTAAACGGTTAATATATTTCATTACTTGAATCCTTTTTTGATTCTCACACAAGAAACCAAGTTACGAGTAATTTGCGAAAAAGCAATCATCCTGTCAAATGTATATACATGCGATGAGAGCCTTCTGCGGAAATTTCTGCAAAAAAAGTTGGTGATGAGCGGAAAAACGCTCTATTTCCCAAATATTTCCAAAAATATTCTACGTTTTATTATTCCGTTCCGCGTCCATGACGGCAATTGCAATCATATTCATGATGTCGTTGATGTCGGCGCCGCGCTGGAGGACGTGGACGGCCTTCTTCAAACCCATCAGTATGGGGCCGATGGCTCCCGCGTTTCCAATGCGATTGAGTAGCTTGTACGCGATGTTTCCGGCGTCAAGAGACGGGAAGATCAGCACGTTGGCGCCTCCCTGGATCAGTGAAAACGGAAATGTCTCGGAGAGAATGTCCGGCACAACGGCCGTATCCGCTTGCATTTCCCCGTCGATCACGATGTCGGGGCGGCGACGGCGGACGAGCTCGACCGCTTCCCGCATGCGCAGCGAGGACTCGGCAGGAGTCGAGCCGAAATTGGAAAACGACAGCATCGCGACCACGGGCTTGACGTTGAATTGCAGGGCCGTGTCCGCGGCGCAGATGGCGATATCGGCCAACTCTTCGGCGGATGGATCAATGTTTACCGTGGTGTCCGCGAGGAAGTACGACGTCCGCTTGGTCGTGATGATGTACAAGCCGGAGACGCGCTGGTACCGCTCATCTTTTCCGATGATCTCCAGCGCCGGCCGGATCGTGTCGGGGTAATGGGAGGTGAGGCCGGAAATCATGCCGTCGGCGTCTCCCCTGTGCACCATCATCGCGCCGAAATAATTGCGATTGCTGAGTATTCGCTTGGAGGCTTCCACGTACAGGACGCCTTTCCTCTGGCGAAGCTGGTAGTATTCCTCGATGTAGTCCCCAACGTTGGGAAAACTCTTGGGATCCACGATGGTCGCGCTGGACAAGTCGATTCCATGCTCTTCCGCCGTGGTTCGAATTTCTTTTTCATTTCCGATCAGTATCGGCGTTGCAATGCCTTCGTCGGAGGCAAGGACGGCCGCCTTCATGATGCGCGGGTGACTGCCCTCCGGAAACGCGATTCGCTTCGGCGCTTTTGTCGCTTTCTGGAATACGTGAAGCATGATTTCCTTCGACCGTCCCATGCGTATGTCGAGCTGCCGCCTGTATTCCTCCCAGTCATCAATCGCTTTGCGGGCGACGCCGGTATCAATGGCTGCTTTAGCCACCGCCGGAGCGACCCACGTGAGAACCCTGGGATCAAGAGGCTTCGGAATAATGTATTCGCGCCCGAATTTCATGTCCTTGGCGCCGTATGCCCGTTTTACCGAATCCGGCACCTCTTCTTTTGCCAACGCTGCCAGGGCCCTGGAGGCCGCGACTTTCATTTCCTCGTTGATGGCGCGCGCGTAAACGTCCAGGGCGCCCCGGAAGATGAACGGAAATCCAAGGACGTTGTTCACCTGGTTGGGATAGTCGCTGCGGCCCGTAGCCATGATGACGTCTTTGCGGGCAGCGACCGCTGCCTCGTATGAGATTTCCGGGTCCGGGTTCGCCATGGCGAAAATGATCGGGTTGTCCGCCATAGATCGGACCATGTCTTGACTGAGAACGTTCGCGACACTCACTCCGGTGAACACGTCCGCGCCGACTAACGCTTCCTCAAGCGTACGGGCGCTGGTATCGGAAGCGAATTGTTCCTTGTACGGATTCATGCCCTCCGTTCGTCCCTTGTACACGACGCCTTTGCTGTCGCACATGATGATATTCTTCGGATCGGCGCCGAGCCGGACGTAGAATTTAGCGCAGGCGATTCCAGACGCCCCGGCGCCGTTGAACACGATGCGAAGCCGGGAAATATCTTTTTCAACCAGTTCGCAGGCGTTGAGCAGGGCTGCTCCGCTGATGATGGCCGTGCCATGTTGATCGTCGTGAAAAACCGGGATATCGAGTGTTTCCTTGAGCGTTTCTTCGATGATGAAGCACTCGGGAGCCTTGATGTCTTCGAGGTTGATGCCGCCGAAGGTCGGTTCAAGGACCTGAACCGTCCGGATGATTTCGTCTACGTCCTTGCTGCGGAGCTCGATATCAAACACGTCCACGTCGGCAAACGTTTTGAACAGAACGCCTTTTCCTTCCATGACGGGTTTGCCTGCTTCCGGACCAATGTCGCCCAAACCAAGTACGGCGGTGCCGTTGGAAATCACCGCGACGAGGTTCGCCTTGGCGGTATATTCGAATACATTGTTGAAATCTTTGGCGATCTCCAGGCAGGGCACGGCCACGCCGGGTGTGTACGCCAGTGATAAATCGCGTTGGGTTGCGCAGGGCTTTGTGGCAATAACTTCGATTTTCCCCTTGCGTTTTCCACTGTGGTACTCAAGGGCGTCTTCATCTCGGAGTTTCATGATTATTTGAATTCTGGTGGTTGAGAGAGGCAGGATGTTTGAAACACGATCATATACAAATGTAACATTCCTTGATATGAGCAACAAGAAACGTTCAGTGTGAATCGGGTTTCAGGAGATCGTCGATCGCCTGAACGATGGTTCGAGGCGTGATATCGTTAAGACAAGCGAAGTGCCCCCTTGGACATCGCTTCCTGCCGATGTGCGTACATGGTCTGCAAGAAAGATCGTCCTTCTCAACTACAACAGCGCGGCTTCGGTACGGGAAGAAGCCGAACTCCCGAACCGTGCTCCCGAAAATACTTACGACCGGGACATTGACTGCGGTGGCGAGATGCATCAATCCACTGTCGTTTGTCACGGCCGCGTCACAGTCCGCCAGGCCCGCCGCCGTTTCCAGAAGGCTGAGTTTACCGCAAAACGATGATATCACGTCCGGATACGCCCGCTGGATTTCATCGCAACAGCTCGATTCATCTTTGCTCCCAAAGAGATGAATTCGAGTGTCTTTATTCTCGAGGAGGAGACCCGCAAGCTCTATCCACTTCTCCAAGGGCCATTTCTTTGTGAAATGACGGGCACCCGGACACAGCGCTATGCTCCGGTCCGAACTACGTGCTTGTTCGCTTTCAAGTATGCGTATGGCCCTTTGATAGACGTGTGAGGGTACATGAATCGTGGGTCCGGATTCATCCAGGCGTACGCCGAAAACGGTTGCGGTGCGGGCATACCTTTCCGGTACGGGGACGGTTTCTTTGAAGAGATTCTTATGGAATGATACAAGGATGAATTTCTTCAGGTTTTCTTTGCGGATGCTTGATGAAGGCGCCGCCAGCAGTGTGCGCAACATTCGTGAACGAAGGTTGTTATGCAGGTCGAAGACGTGATCATATTGTGCGCGCCGGAGTTTTTTGGCCAAAGCCAGGAGCCCTTTAAAACCATCGCATGACCTGGCGAAGTAAACGTGATCAATGCCCGGATCATGTGCAATGAGAGGCACGTATTCTTCTTTTGCGACATAATCGATGGTGGAGGATGGGAACCTTTGCTTGAGAGCCCGTATGAACGGCGTCGTGAGAACGATGTCGCCCAGGGAACTGAAACGAATGATCAATATGCGGGAAAGACAATTCATGCAATTGTAGTCGCCGGTCAAGCGCATGTAAAAATATTCCGCCTCGTCTCCAATTCCAACGATGTTTTAAAATATCGGTTAAAAAGCCTTCTGGTAAAGCGTGCATGAAAGTTCCGTTTCGCGTTCCGTCGCGCACACTCAATCCGTATATTGAAATGAAGGACGGTGGCATATGACACGTTCCAAGCCTACGGAAATATACCTGTCGCGGTATCCCACGCCTGTTGGCAGTCTTCATATTGCGAGCACCGCGCGCGGCATCTGTCGCATCGCGTTTGGGGACCCCGGAGACCTCGAGCGGGTGCAGGAATGGATCGAAAAGCATTTTCCGGTTTACTCGATAATCGCGGAACCGGCGGTGCATCGCGAAGTCCACCGGGAGTTGAAAGATTACTTTGAGGGCCGTCGCCGTCGCTTCAACGTACGTGTTCACCTTGTCGGCACGGATTTTCAGCTTCAGACCTGGACCGCCCTGCGTTCCATTCCTTACGGGGAAACGCGGTCGTATAAGCAGATTGCGAATATCATCGGGAATCCCACGGCGACGCGGGCGGTGGGCGGGGCTATCGGGCAGAATCCCATCCCTATCATTGTGCCTTGTCACAGAGTTATCGGGGACAACGGCAAACTGGTGGGATTTTCCGGCGGTATTGAACGGAAGCAGTTCCTGCTTCAGCTCGAGGGCGTTCTTATCGTTTGAAGAACATGATCGGGGAAAGACGACTCAGTGAGTGCACCATCATAATTTGTTTCTTGCGGATTACACGATGAATACAGGCTATCCATACGAGGATTCGGAAAAAAAGAGAGTGAAGTGGGATGAAGTCCGTGAAGTGATTTCCCAATCGGGCGTGGCGGAATCATTCGAACAGGTCAGCGCGCTGGATTTCAAGGACTTGATGCGAAACCGGATCAATAACATTCTGCTCGTATCAAGTATGTACGATTTCTATACGCTGGTTGAAGACGGGCAACTGACCGAAGCGATCTTCAACGAGTATCTCGAGCTGAACCTGCACTATGCGCCGCATATCACGCGGGTGCATTCCGGCGAAGCTGCTTTGCGCATGTTGGGCGACCACCGGTTTGACCTGGTCATATCCATGCAACGGATCAGTGATATGGATCTGGTGAACTTCTGCCGATCCGTCAAGCGGAACCATCCCGATATTCCCGTGGTCTTCCTGGGTTACCAATCCCGCGAACTGCAGCTTCTTCTTCAGACGGGTATTATCTCCGTGTTCGACAGAATTTTCATTTGGCAAGGCGATCGCAGGTTGTTCCTGGCCATCATCAAGCTGTTTGAAGATTTGAAGAACGCTCCCGTGGACTGTCTCGAATTCGGTGTTCGAACCATCATCCTGGTGGAAGATTCGCCGCTGTTTTATTCATCCTATCTGCCGCTGATCTACACCGAGTTGATCAAGCAGGCGCAGAGCCTGATTGTCGAAGGGAGAAACTTTTCCGACAAGCTGTTGCGCCAGCGCGCGCGACCGAAAATTCTGCACGCGACCTCGTTCGATGAAGCATGGGAGTATTTCAAGACGTACAAGGATACCCTCCTGGGTATTATTACCGACATGAAATTCAAAAAGAACGGGAAGGTCGTCGATAACGCGGGATTGCAACTCATCCAGCAGGTGCGGGAAGAATCACCCGACCTGCCGATTTTGATTCAGAGCGCGCACAGCAAGTATACATCGGAACTGGAAATGTTGAACGTCTGCTACGCGGACAAGAATTCCCGTACCCTCCTGCAGGAAGTCAGCGAGTTCATCAAGAAATATTTCGGCTTCGGAGACTTTGTGTTCAGGATGCCGGACGGCACGGAAATCAAGCGAGCAAAGAATTTGAAGGAACTGCGGGACTTACTGAAAACCGTTCCGGACGAATCGATTATTTACCATGGCTCACGAAATCATTTCTCGAACTGGTTGATGGCGAGAACGAAATTCGCCCTGGCGAAGAAAATCAAACCTGTCAAGATCAGCCAGTTTGCCTCGATGGACGAACTGCGCTCTTATCTCATCGAGGTGTTTACCGAGCAGTTGCACAAGGATCAGCAGGGGATCATCTCCGATTTTCCCGGCGAGGGATATGATATCGAGGAAGGATTTCTTCGTATCGGCAGTGGTTCGTTGGGAGGGAAGGCGCGCGGTTTGGCTTTTGTGGACAATCTTTTAAAGAACTACCTGGAATCGAATTACTTTCCCGGTGTGCGCGTTTCCATTCCCCGCACCATTGTTCTGGGGACGGATATTTTCGATCAATTTCTTGAAAACAATGGCTTGCTTTCGTTCGCGTTGCAAAGCGAGTCCGACGAGCAGATTATCGAACGGTTCGTCCAGGCCGAATTGCCGATGGAAATCG
>JAADGX010000057.1 GCA_013152135.1 Chlorobiota bacterium | reverse complement strand
AAATTCTTTACATGGAACGAAGTTGCGTCCTACGTTGTCCGTGCCGGTGTCCGGCAATCATTCGACGATCAATTTCCCGCGCAGCATACCCATCGCACATTGGAAGCCGTATTCGCCGGGCTTGTCCGGTGTGAACTCGACGGGGATGGTCTTGTTCGGCGGGAGTGTTGCCTGCTTGCCGAAATCGGGAAACAGCACCTGCTCCGAGCAGGCTGCGGTCTCTTCACGACGGAAGTTCAGTCGAACGGGTTTGCCCGCTTCAACGACGATCACGTCGGGCGTGTAACCGCCCTTCACCGTGATCAGAATCTCTTGAACTCCGCTGCTGTTAAGCTGCAAGTGGGCACCTTTCGCCTTGGAAAACCAAAAGTACCATCCGACAGTTCCAGCAAGCAGAATTCCTGCAAGGGTTACTATTATCTGGTCGATAGCCATTTTATGCTCCTTTTCTATATCCAGTCAAATTCTGTGATACGCAGGGCCGAGAGGGTTGTATCTGCGCACGGCCCGGCTTCATTTTCCTGTTGAGAGATACCGTCAACGTTTCCATGATCCTGCTTCTCGATTCTCACAGCTTCGGTTTGAAACGGCGCAGCCGGTTTGCGTTTGTGACCACCGTGACCGAACTGAACGCCATGGCCGCGCCCGCGAGTATGGGCGACAAGAGTACGCCGAAGAACGGGAACAGTATACCTGCGGCCACGGGAAGTCCGAGCCCGTTGTAGAAGAACGCACCGAACAAATTCTGCTTGATGTTTTTCATCGTGGCGTTCGAAAGCTGGATCGCCAGCACGACGCCTTTCAGGCTTCCCTTGATCAGCGTGATGTCGGATGCCTCGATTGCCACGTCGGTGCCGGTGCCGATCGCCAGGCCGATGTCCGCTTGTGCGAGGGCCGGGGCGTCATTAATACCGTCGCCAACCATGGCGACTTTCTTGCCTTCTTTTTGCAGCCTCATCACGTTACGTGCTTTGTCTTCCGGCAACACCTCGGCCAGCACCCTGTCGATACCGACATCGCGCCCGATGGCGGCGGCGGTTCGCTGGTTATCGCCGGTGATCATCACGACTTCGAGACCCAGCTTTTTCAATTGCGCGATAGCTTCCTTGGAATCTTCTTTCACGGTATCCGCTACGGCGACAATACCGGCTATCTTGTCGTCAACCGCAACGAACATGGGGGTCTTTCCTCCATCGGCGAGGCTTGCGCTCTCCTGCTCGAGGTCTCCGACGTCTATGCTTCGATCACGCATGAACTTCAGGTTGCCCAGCAGGATTTTCTTTCCATCCACGGTGGCTTCGACTCCGTGGCCGGCGACGGCGTTGAAGTCCTTCGGGTCGCCCAGATCGACATTGCGATTCTTGGCACCGTTGATGATGGCCTCGCCCAGTGGATGCTCCGATGCTTTTTCCACCGACGCCGCATACCGCAGAACGACGTTTTCGTCGAACCCGTTGCGTGTAACGATATCGGTGAGCGACGGTTTGCCTTCGGTGATGGTCCCGGTCTTGTCCAGGATGATAGCGCTCAGCTTGTGGGCGGTTTCGAGCGCTTCGCCGCTGCGAATGAGTATGCCGTTCTCCGCGCCTTTTCCGACGCCAACCATGAGGGAAATGGGTGTGGCCAATCCAAGGGCGCAGGGGCAGGCGATGATCAACGTCGTCACAAACACGATGAGCGCGTAAACGAGGTTGGGATCGGGGCCGAAATCGTACCAGGCCACGAACGCGAGAATGGCCAGGATCATCACCGCGGGCACGAAGTAACCGGACACCTTGTCCACGATGCGTTGGATGGGAGCCTTCGAGCTCTGCGCCTGCTGCACCATTTCGATGATTTGCGACAGGGCCGTGTCCTTGCCGACTTTCGTGGCCTTGAATTTGAACGAACCGGTCTTGTTGATAGTGGCGCCGATGATTTCATCGCCTTCGTTCTTCTCCACCGGGATGGCTTCGCCGGTAATCATGGATTCGTCGACGGAAGAACCGCCTTCCACCAGGACCCCGTCCACCGGAATTTTTTCGCCGGGACGTACAAGAATGATTTCATCCAGGACGACTTCTTCGACCGGTATATCCATTTCCTTGCCGTCGCGAATGACCCTGGCCGTTTTCGGCTGCAGGCCGATGAGTTTCTTGATGGCTTCGGAACTCTTTCCCTTCGCCCTGATTTCCATGGCCATTCCCAGTACGACCAAGGCCACCACTACAGAAACAACGTCGTAGAACTGGTCGGCCAGGGCTTCCCGGGGAAAGATCTCCGGAAAGAGAACGGCAACCGTTGAATACAGCCAGGCCGCGGTAATACCGGTGGCAATGAGGGTGTGCATATTGGCGGCGCGGTTCTTGAAAGCCGCCCACGCACCGGTATAAAACTGGGAACCGGACCAGAACATGACCGGCAAGCTGATCAATCCCATTGCGATCCATATCCAGTGTAACGTCTCGCTCCCGCGTTGGAATTGCTCCGGCAGCCCCAGCAGGGCGGGATAGCTGAAAATCATGACCGGTACGGCCACCACGGCGGCGAAAATGAATTTGCGCATCAACGTTTTGTATTCCTTTTCACGCGCGAGTTGGTTTTCATCCACCTCTTCATCCTCCGCTTCGGCCACGGCTTTGATCGGAGTGCTCGTTTCAACGGTCGAGTAACCGAAACGTTCAATCGCCTTCTTTATTTCAGCGATCCGTATCATGGAAGGCAGGTAGTCAATCTGGGCTGATTCCGTCGCCAGGTCGACGCTGGCTTCAATCACGCCGGGAACCTGTCGCAGTCCATCCTCGATCTTCGTAACACAGGATCCGCAGTACATGCCCCTGATGCCGAGCTTCAGTGTCGCCCGTCCGGCCTGGTACCCCGCCGATTTGATCGCGTCCAGGATGGCCCGGGTGTCGACTTTACGTGGATCATATTTCACGAATGCCTGCTCCGAAGCAGAGTTGACGTTCGCTTTGATTACGCCGGGCAACTTCTTTACAACCTTTTCGATAGTCACGGCGCAAGAGGCGCAATGCATATCGATGATGGGGACCTTGATACGCTCAATGCCTTTTTTGTCGATGCTGCTCGTTGCCACGACTTCCTTCGGCTTCGGTTTCACGTACCTGGCCGGCTCAGCCACGAATTTGTCCATGCACGCCGGCGAGCAAAACTCGTAGGTTTCACCTTCGTGCTCAAGTGAATGTTGTGCGGGACTCGCGACTTCCATGCCGCAAACGGGATCGTGTGCCATTTCATCCTCCTTTCAAGATCGAAAAATATACCGGTTGAATCTGTTGCATCGTCCTTGTTCTGGTCGTGTCCGTCATCGTTGCCAGATGTGTCAAAAGACGTAACTCATACCGGGTGAATCGGTTATCATGTATTTTCATTTTCAGAAACTCGCTTTGATACTCGTGTAAACTTGATCCGCCGCGTTCCAGCTCCCGAAAAGCGTTGTTGTCTTGCCGCCCGCAATAAAAACTCCCGCTGTCATTTCCAGGTTGTCCACCCCGGCATACGTCACCTTGGGAAACAGCCCGTAGCCGTAGTTGTCCTGTATTTTATTCCACCGGCTGATTTCCAGGCCCGCGCCGAAACTGATTTTGATCTCGTCTTTCAACAGCTTTTTTTCCAACTCGACAATGAAATAGTCGTGCAACGCGTCGCCTCCGCGCTCGGTGAAGAATCCATGCATCCATTGGCCGTTCAGGTAAACACCGTTCGAAAACGTGTAATCGCCACCAACTGTGAATTTGAAATACGGCGCTCCCGCGAGTTCAATGTTCGTGGAAACGAAACGCCCGAGGTTTATCCGCGAGACCTGCTCTTCCGGAAAGAAGAGGGCTCCTTCACCCCAAAAACCAGCGCCGGATAGTTCGGTGGCAAAGTCCAATCCAATGACCTGTATGCGCGGGAACCCGAAGTTGAGCGAGCCGGATGCGGATCCGGTTTGATCCACGGGAATGTTTACTTCGCGTAAAATCGGCACATCGTCGTATCCGTTGAAATAGCTCAGCGAGTAATCCCATGCGCCGGCGTTTCCGTCCACTTTGAGCGCAAACATGCTGTTCCGAGGGAGGGGGGCGGGCAGTAACAGAATGCTCTGGAACGCCTCGCTCTGCTCGCCCAGGAAAAGCGAAGCGCTGTTTCGTGGTAAAAGTATCGGTGTCAACGAAGGCAGCCAGACGCCGGTGATCGTGTAATCGCCGATATAGTACGAGACCTTTGCAGCCCAGGTCGGTATCTTCTCGGTAAAATTGACGAGGTCGGAAAAGTCGTCGGGATTGAGGTTGTCGGTTGGATTGAGTTTGTCCGCCGTCCCCCAGGCCAGGCGCTGCTTTCCGAAGCGCACATCCAATCCGTCCACCAGGAAGTCGTACACATCGATGTAGGATTCCCACAACGACAAGTCGGTGGGGTATCCCTGCTCGAGGTTCTCCAGTCCTACAAGCGATCGCACACGGCTCAAATCATAAAAACGAAAGTCCACACTGGTGAATACATAAAGCTGCTTGCCGAGAGGTGCGTTCATTTCAAAACGAAAGCGGTTATAAAAATCCGCGATCGTCACGTCGCTCCCCCCGATGTCGAAACGTTTGTCGAGCTGGAGAAAGCCGCCGAGGCGCACATCCTGTCCCCGTGTTGCCGTCGGAATGAGAAGGCACAGAAACAGCAGGCGACTGACGGCCGGGGGCGTCGTCCATTGCAATCCGGATTTCTTGCGGTGGGGCGTGTTCATCACTCCATCCTCTTAAGATTCCGCACGCTGAAGAAATCGTCCTTCAATCCCTGGTCGAATTTCACGTTCTTCAGTTCCAGTACGGTCCGGTGTTCGTCTTTCATGCTGCGCATTTCCATACGTTTGCCAACCCAGTATCCATTGATTTCCTGGACGTCATCCACGGTGAGGATCTTTTGCAATCGCCCGGTGACACCGTAGTACTCGATGCGTCGAAAAACGTAGTTCGCTTTGTCGGCGAGAAGCACCAGCTTGCCGTAACTCACTTCCGCGCCGGGACGAGGAAGCAACTCCAGCACGTACTGGCCAGCCTTTTCCGGCAATATCCTCGCAGTGTAATCCTGTGCGTAGGCGCTCTGCGACATATCTTCGAAACTGAAGTCCGTTCCCATAAAGTCTTCATTCTTTACGGAAGAAGCAATGCGTCGCACCTTTCGAAACGCGGGAAGGTAGAGATACAGGCGATCTTCGGCCAGTCGCAGGAAGCTGACGCCACGGACTTCCGACGGGCTCAGGAATCGGACCATTCGTAACTCCGTGCCTTTCTGGTAGATCTCGATCTGGCGCTTTTTCCGCGAACCGTCTTTCGTAATCAAAGTCATTTCTTCCAGGACCTTCATGTCCTTGGCGGCGTTGTTCACCGCGTCTATCTTCGCGAGGACGGCGTTGCCATCCTGTGCCGTTGCCGGAAGAATACTTGCATAGAGAATCATGATAACAGTAAGGTTGTGAATAATGTGGTTTTTCATTTCTATTCTATGATCCGTTGTATTTCAACTCAGTCCGTTGATTGATGCGCGGCAACCGCGGCGGCGGTTGAAGCTTCCAGGCCACGCTGCTTGGCCTCCCTGAGGAACTTGGGTTGCAACCACAAGAACAGGGCGGGCAGAACGGTCAGGGTGAAGACGGCGCTCGCCATGATCGTCAACGCGGTCAAGCCGCCGAAACGCCGGATATGCTGACCGCCCGCCGCCAGGAGCACCAGGAAGCCGACGCCCACGGCCAGGGCGTTCACGGTGATCGAAACACCGGTCGTTCCAATGGTGCGCTGCAATGCTTCGAATTCATTTCCGTCGATGCTCAATTCCTCGCGGAAGCGGGAAACGAAATGGATATCGGTATCGATGCCGAGGCCGATGGCCACGGAAGCAATCATGGCCGTGAACGAGTCCAGGCCGATACCCAGGTAGCCCATCACGGCGAAATTCAACAGGATGGTGATGGTTATTGGAATGATGGAAAGCACGCCGCCGACAAAGGAGCGGTGAATGACCGACAAGAGGATCAGAACGAACA
>JAADGX010000099.1:6119-8687 GCA_013152135.1 Chlorobiota bacterium | reverse complement strand
ACCAACCAGTCGTACCAGCTCCGGGCGGAGAAGAACGTGTCATTCAAAATGATGGAGCTGGTGATTGCCTACCAGTTGGAGCGCGTCAGCCTTGATTTCATAAACCGGCGCACGGGCGAGAGCGCCACCGGAACGGATTCCCGGAAAGCCGAGCTGAGCCGCCTGCATCACGGCGCGGTTGCCATCGGGAAATTCCACGGCGACACCGGCTCGGATTTCCTTCGCGCGTTCGACTTCGACCTCAGCCTGCGTTACGACGTCGTGAGCGACGACGCTCTCGGCTCCGCGCCCGGCGGCGACCAGTCGACCGCGGAGAATCCGGGGGCCCGCGACTGGAGCAATTTCACGTTCAAGGCAGCGGTGAATCTCAACGGGTACCGCGACGATTTCTTCCTGGCCGCGTTTCTCAACTACGGCTCCAACGTCAAGTTTCCCACACTGTTCCAGCAGATCAGCTCGCCCCTCGCGCTGGCCGACACTTCGGCGCCGCCCGGCCTCGAACCGGAGATGAGCCGCGGGTTCGAAATCGGTGTGGAGTTGAGGCGCAGGCAACGCGACGGAGGTGCGTTGTACGGCTGGCACATGAGCGCGAACGTGTTTCAGAACTACTTCGAAAACAAGTTCCGCGTCTACACCTCGCCCGGCATTCCCATCGTGTTTTACGACAACGTGCAGACTGCTCGAATATCAGGATTGGAAGGCAAGGCGGGCGTGTACCTCTTCGACAAGAAGGTCGAAATATCCGCGGGCCTGTCGCGGTACTTCATCTCCGATCCCGCGGCGTTCCCGTTCAAATCCGACGCCAAGCGCACACTCCGCCTGACCGTCAACCACGCCTGGTATGCACTCGACATGCTGTGGTTCACCGAAAGCGAGCAGTCGGGGTGGCTCCGCGAACCCGACGGGACGTTCGCCGAAGCAGTGCTGCCGGAATTCACCAACCTCGATGTACACGCGGGCAAGTCATTCGCGATCGGCAAGGTTACCTTTTTCATCAACGCCAGCATACGCAACCTGCTCAACGACGGCAACGCGGTGCTCCAGGGCCTGGCGTTGCGCGACCGGCGATACTACGTGACGGGAGGGATACAATATTGAAATCGCGCCATCGCAAGAACAGTGCATTTCTTATGCGAGCGTTCTCTTGTTTCACACTTGCAATCCTGTCCCTCGTCGCGGGATGCACGGAAAACCCCTTCGGCGGCGACGACACCATCGAAAGCGGAAACAGTTCCATACGGGGAAGCATCGTACTCAGCGACCGCGGACCCGCGGAAGGCATCCACGTATGGCTGGACGGCTTCGACATCAAGTCCCGGACGGACGCGAAAGGTGAGTTCACCGTCACGATTCCGCCGCCTTCCGGCCAGGACACGCCGGGCGGCGCCACCGGTGTGTTCACGCTCTACGGTTTCCTGGCCAACTACAGCCTGTTCACCGCCACCGTGGCGACGAGGAACGGGTATTTTCTCTACGGCACGAAGGACATTTCGACCGATGGCAGCCTGGCCTTCCCCGGCTTTATGATCGAACGCTTTTCCATGAACATCGACGTCAGCCCGAACGTCCTCTACGCCAGTGTCCTGGCTGATTCCGGCGGCGTCGTGGACGTCACGGTTACCTTGACAGGCAAGCAAACCGGTGTCCGCGTGTACTTCCCCACTTTAGTCGACAATACGCAAGGGCCGCTTTTTTTCCACAACCTGACAACGGGCGAGGTATTCATCCTGGAATCGGCGGTGGCGCAGAACACGGGCGGGGAAACCATGACACTGGGCGTCACACCGGCCACCCGGATCATGAAAGCCGCCATAGGCAAGCATATCCTGACCCCGGGCACGTACGAGATACGACCGTACCTGCGCGCTTTGCGGCCGGACGTGCCGCGGGAACTGATTCGGAGCCTCGGCGCCCGCGCAACGAGTCTCCACGCCGATTACATGAACTATCCCTTGAAATTCACCGGTGGGCGACTGACCGTGCAACCGTGACGTCCCCGGCTCCCCGCGTTCGCTCATCCCGAAACGGTGATGTTTGTAGTCCTCTTGTCCCCACCGACGAATCACCGTATCTTGAAAAAGCTTACAACCCGATTTTTCATCAAGGAACAAGCAATGAAAACTGTACTCCTCGCTCTCCTGTTCATTGTTCTCAATGCATCCGCACTCTTCGCCCAGGATGCGAGCGCGCTCGCCGTTCTCGATCCTCCCGCGCCGGTAATCGGCAGCGCCCTTACCGTTACCTACCACCCCGATCATGCTGATGCCAGGCTCGCCGACGTCGATGCTCTTCAAGGCCAGGCGCTGATCTGGCGCAGCGACGAAGCGCCGGTTCTCGTAGAGTGGCCGATGACGAAAGAGAACGGCGCCTGGACGGGAACACTGCACCTGCGGGATTCCACCTGGCGGGCCGGTCTCGTGCGTTTTGTCACGCCGGATGAAAAACGCGTCGACAACAACCAGGGTACGTACTGGAGCTTCCTGGTGCACGGAAAGGACGGCAAGCCGGTGCGCGGGGCGTACCTCGCCCTCGCAAACACGTACACGAGCAGGTTCCCGGGATTCCGGC
>JAADGX010000099.1:0-6113 GCA_013152135.1 Chlorobiota bacterium | reverse complement strand
GAGAAGGCGCGCGCCGCCGTGGATCGTGAAAACGCCCTCTATCCCGGACAGCGGCAAGCGATCTTCCGAGCATGGGAAATCGCTCTCGCCGAAAAGCGAAACGACGAGAACCTGAAAACGCGTATATCCGAGCAGTTGGACAAGATGGTAAAAGACAGCGAGGAGGACATCGATCTGTTGGAAACCGCGCGGACCTGGTACCGCCGCCTGCGCATGAAGGAGAAGCAAAAGGAAATCGACGCGATGATTCTCGAGCTCGACCCCGCAGGCAAAACAGCCCGCCAGATCGCTTTCGAGGCATTATTCACCGGGCGCGATCCCCAAAAACGAGCGGATGCAGCAATGGCGTTCCTCCGCAAGTACCCTGATGCAGACAACGGACAAAAATCGTCTGTGATCAGCTTGCTGACCCGGGCAAATCGCATCGAGGACGCACTGGAGGTCCTGGCCGAAATACCGCGACCCAACGGAAATCTCTACAACACCATCGCGTGGGCGCTTATTGAAAAAAAGCAGGATCTCGAAAAAGGCGTCGAGCTGGCTGAGCAGGCCATCGCTTTCCTCCGCGATCCTTCGCCGGAATCGAAGCCTTCCTACTATTCGGCCTACTACTGGAATGAGACGAACCGCAGCAGCCTGGGGTACGCACTCGACACTTACGCCTACGGGCTGTACCAGCTCGGCCGCCGCGAAGAAGCGCGCGACGCCTACGCCGAAGCGTTTGCGCTGACGAAGGGAAACAACCCTGATATCAACCAGAGGTACGTGGAATGCTGCCTGGAACTCGGGGATACCGAGCGCGCCCTGGGCGTTGTGCGCGAAGCAATCGAAAGCGGCAATTCCAGCGACGCCTTGCTCAAACTCGGGAAGAAAGCGTTTGCCGCCGTAAACGACACGGAAAAAGGCTTCGACGCGTTCGTGGCCGAGGCCAAGGCAAAAGCGGTCGAGCACTTCCGCAAGGAACTCATGGAGAACAGGATCAACCAGCCCGCGCCGCGGTTCACCGCCGTGAACGCCGCCGGGGAAACCATCGATCTCAACAAACTGAAGGGAAAGATCGTCGTTCTCGATTTCTGGGCGACCTGGTGCGGCCCGTGCAAGGCGGCTTTTCCGTACGTCCAGAAGGTTTACGAACAATACCGTACCAACCCGGACGTCGTCATCCTCGCCGTCAACACCTGGGAATCCACCAAGGGAGAGAAGCGGAAGAAGGCGGTGAATGCATTCATCAAGAAAAACAAGTATACCTTCCCCGTGATTTTCGACGAGAGCGGGATCGTGGACGCGTACGGTGTCGAAGGGATTCCCACGCAATTTTATATCGACCGCAACGGCGTAATCCAGTTCAAGGAAGTCGGCTTCAAGGGTCCCAGCATGGCCGAACAAATGTCGATGATGATCGAGATGCTGTTAAACGGAGAAGCGTTCTTATCGAAGTGATATCCACGACCGGAAAGAGCGGTGCCGTTCTCGCGGCTCCTCCGGGTTCCCGCCACGGGGGATTGCGGGTGTATTTTTCTCCCCCTCCACAACATTACCGGCTTTTCTCCGTAGGTGGGGTGAGCGCCGTTTCCGCCGCGACGACAGGGACGCATGCACATGCTGAATTTTGAAAAACGGTCATACCACGTTCACATCATCGCCTGGTTCATAGGGCTTGCCGCGGTGGGTTTTGTCGTGTACCATTTCTACCTGGTTTCCTCGTCGCCCACGGACGAGAACCTGTTCACGACCACTCCCTCAAATATCTACATCACCAAGCCCATTCACCTTTCGCGCACGAGCGGGGGTGACGAGGACGTGCATTTCCTCCAGGCGGGCGATATTCTCGTGGCCGTGAACGGCATTCCCATCGACAGCGCGCGACAGGTGGGCGCAATCCTGGAGAGCATGAGCGACACCTCCGAAGTGCGCCTGACGGTATTCCATCCTTCGACGCAGAACATTTTCACCCACCGGGTTCTCAAAAAGGACCTGCCTGCCACGTTCTACCGCCAGATTCCTCCAAGTGTTTTCGTTATCGACGTGGAACCGGGCGGCGCTTCGGACCGCGCGGGCATGCGCGTCGGCGACGTTATCATCAAGATAAACGGGAAGAGTTTTACCGAGGCCAGTGAAGCGGATGCAATCTTGCGCAGGGGCCAGACGGGAAAAACCCTCGAGTACGAAATCCTTCGCAACAACAAGCGGATCAACCTGCACGTCGTCCTGGCCCGCCTGGGGTTCAGCATCGATTACCTTGCCGTCTTTCTATGCGGGCTTCTTTACATCGCGGTCGGATTCTTCATTATCGTCAAGCGCCCGCGTATCCGCGCGGCGTTCTACTCGGGACTGGCCCTGCTGATTTTCGGCTTGCTCATCAACAACATTTACATGTGGCGCATCGGGCCCAACCCGGTGTTCGGAAAGATCAAGAGCATCCTTCTCGTCGCATCGGTGTTTTTCGGCATCGCGGTCATGTTCCATTCCCGCTTGTACTTTCCCAAGGAGCGCAGAGAACTTCTCCGGAAGAAATGGGTTCTCGTCGTGCTTTACGTGCTTGCCCTGGCTGGAACAATCAGCACACTGGTCTTCGCCAAGGAAGATTCTTCTTTCTACGTATCCCTGTCCGTGTTGCTCCTTTACGTTGTGGTGGTTTCCTTCGTGCACCGTTCATACCGGAGCGAGGAACAACACCGCCAGGCGCGAATCCTCAACATCGCCACCATCATCGTAGCCGTGATGTTCCTGGCCAGCCTGCTCATGCGGTTTTTGGGATTCTATTCCGTGTCACTCATTTACATCGTGGCCGGGCAATCGCTGCTGCCCCTGGCTTATCTCTATACGATCGGACGATACGGCCTGCTCGATCTCAACATCCGCCCGCGGCGCAACATCCAGTACACCATCGCCACGTGGGCCTGGGGACTTGGCATAATGAGCCTCGTCTTGTGGATCATCTTCTCCCTGCCCAACCTTGATCTTCCCCTCCCCAACATCCTCGTAACGGCGACCAACATCCAGGTGCTCGACACGCCCCCGGACCCGGAGCAGAAGCTGGTCATGGAAAAAGCGGCCGTCATCATACTGGGTATCATTGTCTTTTACGCGGGCTGGATCATTCGAAAGAAAGGACAGCAGTACATCGACCGGAAGTTCCACCAGTCGCAGTACGATTATCGCCGGGCCGCCAGCGAACTGGCGGAGGTCATGGCCGCCAACATCACCATGATCGACCTTGCCCGTGGCATTGTTGACAAGCTGGCCGAGCTCATGCACTTGAAACGCGCGGGCGTGCTGTTCTTCGAGGACGAAAAAATGTGCACCTGCCACCAGGAAGTCGGATTCAGTGACGAAGACTTGGAACGGATCATCGGGGAAAACGGTGAACACCTCGTGCACGTTATCAAGGAATTCAAGGCGGAGATTCATGTCGACTACCTGCCGGAACCCTTGAAAGGACACTTTCGCAAAAACGAGATCCAGTACATCATTCCCATTTATTCCAAGGCAAGGCTCGTCGGCGCATTGTTCATCGGGGAAAAACTATCGGAGGCGTCGTTCAAAGCGGAAGATCTCGCCTTCCTTTCCAGCACGGTGAAGCAAGCGTCAGTATCCATCGAGAACGCTTTCCTGTACGAGGAATTGGCGGAGAAGGAGCGGTTGAAGCACGAGCTCGACATCGCCCGCAGCATCCAGATGGCGTCGCTTCCGCAGGCCACACCCATCGTTCCCGGCCTGGATATCTCCGGCAAATCCATCCCTGCCTTCGAAGTCGGCGGCGACTACTACGATTATCTGAATGAAAAGAAGGACACCTTTACGGTCATCGTCGGAGACGTCAGCGGCAAGGGGACCTCCGCCGCCCTGTACATGTCCAAGATCCAGGGCGTGCTGCGCTCGTTGCACGGGTTCGGTCTCTCTCCCGCCGAGCTGTTCATCAAGGCAAACCAGCTCCTGTACAACGACATGGAGCGAAAGGCATTCTTCACCGCCATCGGCGCCCGGTTTGAACTCAACAAGCAACGCATGGTTATCGCCCGCGCCGGGCACCTGCCACTCTACCGGTACAACGCCACCACGAAACGCATGGAAACAATTCTCCCACGCGGGCTGGGACTGGGACTCGACGACAAGGGGCTATTCACCAGCGAGCTCGAAGAACAAACAATCGATTACAAACCTGGTGACATCTTCCTCTTCATTACCGATGGAATCACGGAAGCCTTCAATTCCTCCGGCCAGCAGTACGGGGAATCCACACTTATGCGTGTTTTCTCTGAAAACATTTCCGGGAATTCGTTCAGCATCAGGGATGCCATCCTCGATTCCGTCGCCGAGTTCGCCTCCAACGGCACCCAGTACGACGACCAGACCATTGTCGTGATCAAGGCGATATGAAAAGAGGTTAGAGGTTCGAGGCGACAGGTCATAGGTATAAGATTTCGCGCCTGTTACCTGTTCCCTGGCACCTGTTACCTGAAAAACCTTTCCGAATTCCCGGAGAATTGCCTACCTTGTAGGTGGAAACACGCTGTTTTTTACACAATTACGAAGGGGGAACCGCATGGTATTGAGTGTAATACTTTCGACGGTTTCCCGACACAAGACATGACTCGCAACTACAAGATCGTCATCCTGTGCGGAGGCAAGGGCATGCGGATGCGGCCGCACACGGAAACCATGCCCAAGCCCCTCGTGCCCATCGGTGAGAAGCCCATCGTGTGGCACGTCATGAAGCTGTATTCCCATTTCGGTTTCCGAAATTTCGTCCTGGCGCTCGGCCACCTGGGCAACCAGATCGTGAAGTACTTCGTGCATTACCGGGAAAAGAACTGCGATTTCACCCTGCACTCCCGGGACGGCACCGAGACGTTTCACACTTCCCTGCCCCCCGACGAGGAGGAGTGGAACATCACGTTCGCCCACACCGGCCTGGAGACCAAGACCGGCGGGCGCATCAAGCGCATCGCACCCTACATCCAGGAAGACTATTTCTTCGCCACGTATGCCGACGGACTCGCAGACATCGATATCAATGCCGTGCTGGAACAGCACGTGGCTTCCGGTCTTGCCGCCACCATGACGGCCGTGAACCTGCCGACCAGCTACGGGCTCGTGAAGACCAGCAGCGGTATCGCCACGAGCTTTCGCGAAAAGCCCCGCGCCGACGACCTCGTCAACGCCGGGTTCTTCGTGTTCAGCCGCAAGATATTCGATTACCTGGGGGGGGATGATTGCGTGCTGGAGCAGGAGCCCCTGCGGCGCATGGTCGAGGATCGACAGGTGAACGTGTACCACCACGAGGGATACTGGCACAGCATGGACACACACAAGGACCATGCGACGTTGTCACGCCTGTGGGAAGAAAACCAGGCTCCCTGGAAAGTGTGGAACGACTAACCGAGCACGGTCGGGATCAGGAAATCGATGAGCTCCCACATTTCGTTTTTCATGCCGAATCCCCATTCCTTTCGTGTCATGTGGACGATTCCCACTTTTGGATAAAACCACGTCGTGTACCTGCCGTACTCGTTGAATCCTCCCCATTCGCTTACGAGCACGAAGCAACGGGGAAACACACCTGCCGGAGTGCTGACCGCTGAAATACCGCTGACGGTAACGGTATCGTTGAAGTAGCGGTTCCACCACTTCTTCCCCGTGTACAGCGGGAATTCGTACACTGTTTTCACCTCGCCGCGCTTGCCGCGGATCGCATCGAACACGAACACCGTGTCCCGATCGATCGCCACGTACTCGGTGTCCACGCGGTTGCTCCAGCGGTATTCCCATACGTACAAGGTCTGGAACTCGGCGTCCTTCACCGTGCCCGTTATACCGACGCGGACGGTGTCCCGCGTATTGCGCAGTGAATCATGAACCACGTAGGTCCAGGAGGAGCCGAGCGTGGCGGGAAAGGCGTCGGTGGACGGTTCAAAGCAATCGCACGAGGTAGGGTTGTCGGTACACCCGCTGGCAAGCACCAGCAGGGCAAAAATCGGAAATGTCAGGTAGTGTAATTTCATGCTGCCTCCTGGTGACAAAATACACCGAGGAATGATGAAACGAAAACATCATCGGGACGATCCGGTGCATATCGTCGGGGCGACCCGATGTTGAAATGTTCGGTGGAT
>JAADGX010000202.1 GCA_013152135.1 Chlorobiota bacterium | reverse complement strand
CCCAGAAGTTCTTCCTTTGTATAGCCGGTCAGCTCGCACGCGGAAGTGTTCACGTCGATGATCAATCCGCTGGCGTTGAACACGAACAGCCCGTCGCTGGCGGCGTCGAACAATACCCGGTACCGGGATTCGCCCTGCGTGGCCCGCGCCTCGGCCTTTTTCCGCTCACTCACATCCCTGGCGGAGATGAAGTACTGGTCGATATGCCCGCCGGGACCTATCAGCGGTACAATCAAAGCCTCGAATTCCACCCATTCACCTTGTACATGGGGCAAGCGGACATCCACCCGCGCCGGTCCCAGGGTCGTTTCAACCTTCACCGCCGCCCGCAAGCACTTGAACCGATCCTTTGGATGGACAATGGACAGGGGATTCTTGTTGGCCAGGAAGGACGGGTCGTGTCCCAGCAGGTTGGTAAATGCAGGGTTCACGTACATGGTGATCCCCTCGCGGTCGGTCAGAACCACGAAATCCGGCGAGTGTTCGATCAATGTACGGAAGAAGGCTTCCGACTGCTTAAGCAGGCCTTCCGCCAGTTTCCGCTGTGTGATATCCCGTGTTATGAGCATGAACGTAGGCTCGTCCTCGAAACTGAGATAGCTGGCGGAAACCTCCAGGTCTATTGAAGAGCCGTTGGTACGCAGCCCCCGCATCTCGAAGAAACCGGGCCATTCTTTTCCCTGAAGACTCTGCTCCAGGTACTCGCGTATCCTTTCCCGGTCGTCTGGATGCACGAGATCCAGGATATTCTTGCCCGCGAACTGGGCCGGGTCACCAACGCCGAACTGCCGAGACGCAGCCTTGTTCACGCGTTGAATAATTCCACGGCGGTGAAGGATAATCCCGTCGCGGGACGATTCGAAGATGGATCTGAATTCCTGTAGCGCCTGGCGTTGTGCGGTGACGTCGGTCGCCACAAGGATAAACCCTGCCGGCTTATCCTTTCCCGCCACCGGCGTCGTATGACAGTTGAGATACAGCCGGACTCTTCCCGCCCGAATGGTCCTCATCTCCATGTTTCGCCTTGGAGCGTCAAGAACACTTTTCAACCACGTCGAGTAGGATGCACCATCACTGAAATAGAAGTAATCGTCGAGCCAGTGTGTGTTTCCTTCGTCCTTTTCATATCCAAGTGCTTCGGCACCCCGGCTGTTCATGGAAAGGACCCTTCCCTCGTTGTCGCATTCTATCACGATATCGTTCGTCGACTCGAGAAGGGAAAAATACCGTTCGTGTTCCACTGATTTCGCGGTGGTTTTCTCGACCTCCCCATCTTCAAGGGTCACGGTCCCGAACGCCCGCAATATTGCGCCGTCCACGTCGCGAACAACGTAGGCTTGTTCCCTGCACGATACATAGGAGCCGTTATTTCTTCGCAATCTGTAACTGATATTGTACGGGAATCCGTCGGAAAGCAACCGCTGGAATGCAGCCTTGACGCGTGTGACGTCCTCTGGATGCACAAGCGCGAGCCACCTTTGCGAATCGCCCGAAATTTGCTCGGCAGGTTTGCCTGTAATATCTTCGACAGCCTTCGACCATCGCATGGACCCCGTGCCGGGATCGTACAACCAGGCGATGGAGTCGGAAAGCGACGCGAATTTTTCGAAAGCTCTATCCATGGCGTCCACGGCGCCCGAGCTCGTGTACGTCTCGGTCACGTCCAGGACATAGCAGGCAATGCGCTTTACTTGCTGATAAAAATCGAAATAGGGGATGAGATCAAATCGAAGTGTATAGGATTTGTCCCCCTTGCGGTAAGGAATCTCGACCGACTTTTTCCTCCGGGTTTTGACAACTTCCCGGCAATGTTGTTCGAGGTCAGGCGAGAAGACCGGTATGGGATCGGAATCCGACGCAATATGAATATCCCCCGCGAAGAATTTACGCGCACGCTCATCAGGCGCAGCAAACTTCACGCTGCCATCGTCCTGCGCTTCCGCCTGGAAAAACCCCACCTGTTTTGGAGAGGATCCCGGGGCATCGGGTTTCGTCGTGAACGACTTGTACAGGTCGACGAATTGACGAAGCGCCTGATTTTCCCGGGCCAGTCGATCGAGCTCTTTTCGGAGTGTTTCCACCCTGTTTTCAAAAGAGGGCATTAATGTTTTTCAAATCCAACCAAAATCAACAACAGTTTTTCCTCCAGCCCTCCATCGCTGCCGCCTCGAACCGCTCATTGCCCGGGTTCCTCTGTCCGTGCCGGGAAACTGGTTCAAAAGCGCTTTGATTTTACGAATTTTGCGTGGTCATTTCAAGGAATGTACTGCTTTTTTCACACATCAAGTTGTAATATCTGCAATATTTTTGCTTCTTACCAAAAAATCAGCGACATGGCCCGGATTTCGGCCATTTGTTTGCCGAGTGGATGGGTTGTAATTTTGTTGAAATACCTTCCTGGCACCGGAATAATACTCCGGCCGTCTGGTTCACGAACGCATCACACTTTCCCGCATGCTTGATTTTTCTTTTAAACCATTCGAAGAAATGACCGCCGAAGACTACGCGGCGGTTGGATTCAAAGCCGGTCTTGAAGTTCATCAGCAACTTATGACGAAGCGCAAGCTGTTCTGTCGGTGCCCGACGGGCCGATACGACAAGAGCTACCACGCCGAAATCCTGCGCCACATGCGTCCGACCCTGAGCGAGCTCGGTGAATACGACGGCACCGCTCTGATGGAGTTCAAGACTCGCAAGGAAATCATTTACCGAATCAACAAGGAGACGGTCTGCACCTACGAGATGGACGACACACCGCCATTCATGATGGACGAGGAGGCGCTCGACATTTCCATCGAGATCTGCCTCATGGCCGGACTGACAGTGGTGGACGAAGTGCACATCGCCCGCAAGCAATACCTGGACGGCAGCATTCCCACCGGCTTCCAACGCACTGCCATCATAGGGCTGAACGGCTCCGTCCCGTTTGGCGAACGAGAGATCGGCATCTCGCACCTGAGCCTGGAGGAAGACTCCTGCCGCGAGATCAGCGACGTCGGGCATCGCCGCACGTACATTACAGACCGCCTCGGTATGCCGTTGATCGAGATCGTTACGCACCCGCACATGCACACGCCGCAGGAAGTCGAGAAGGTCGCCGATCTTTTGCGCCGGATGATGCGCACGACCTCCCATGTCAGGCGCGGTCCCGGTTCCACTCGCGCGGATACAAACGTGAGCGTGGAAGGTGGAACCCGTGCGGAAATAAAGGGCGTGTGCCGCACTTCGCTCATGCCGCTGCTGACGTACAATGAAGCCCGGCGACAATGGAACCTGCTCCGCCTGCGGGACGAGCTGCACCGGCGAGGCATCAACAAGGACACGTTCCAATCGCAGTCCGCCGACGTCACCCGCATCATGAAGAAAACACGGTACATCCCTATCGAGCGGGCGGTCGCCGACAACCTGGTGATCAAGGCCGTCCGTCTGAAAGGCTGGGCCGAATTACTGCGATGGGAAGTACAAACGGCCACGTTTTTCTCGCGTGAGCTGTCCGACCGGGTGCGGGTCATCGCCTGCCTCATGACACTGCCGAATATCATCCACTCGGACAACCCGAGCGAAAACATCTCGACGGCGGAATGGCAGGAGGTAAAACGGGCCGTGGAAGCGACGAAAGAGGATACGGTGGTCCTCGTGTGGGGAAACGAACAGGATACGGAAACCGCGGTGCAGGAAATCGTCATACGTGCCAGGGAAGCCACCATCGGCGTACCTTCGGAAACCCGGCAGGCGCTGCGCGACGGGACAACCGGGTTCGAAAGAATTCTCCCCGGCCCGGACCGCATGTACCCGGACACCGACCTGCCGCCGATAACCATCAAACGGGAACGCGTCGAACGGATGCGCTCGAATCTCACTATGCCTTTCTGGGAACGGGTGCGCTATTACCAGAAGTTGGGCGTTCCGGAGGGATACATCACGCGGTTGGCTATTTCCCGCTACGCTCCCTTGTTTCAGGAAGCAGTTGAAACAATGAAACTCGAACCGGTACTGGCTTCCTACGCCCTGTACCAGGTGCCGAAAGAATTGGAGCGAAAAGGATATGCCACTGACCGGGTATCGCTCGATGCCGTGCGTGATATTCTCCGCGCCCTGGCCGAAGGGAAGCTCTTCCGGGAAGGGATAACCGCCGCCTGGAAGCTGGCGCTCGAAGGCACCTTCCCCCGCGAACACCTCCCTCCGCCGTTCACCGACGCTGAACTGGATAGCCTCATTAAGGAATCGGCCGATAAGGTCATGGCGAACAAGGTGCTCAACGAAAGCAACATACCGACCCTGACAATCGCGGAGGTCATGAAAAACGTTCGCGGAAGAATGCCTGGCCGTACCGTGGTGGAAAAAGTAAAACAACAGATGGAAACGTGAGACTTCTCACCGAGGAATAAACATGGAGCGAACTCTTGCCATTATTAAACCCGACGGCACCGCTGCGCGGCTGATCGGAGAAGTCATCCGGAGAATCGAAGACGAAGGCCTGGTCATCGTCGCTATGCGCATGGAACTGCTGTCCGAACGGAAGGCGGAAGGATTCTACTTCGTGCACCGGCACAAACCGTTCTTTCACTCTCTTGTCAAATTCATGACATCCGGACCGGTTGTGCTCATGGTGCTTGAAGGCGACAATGCCATCTCGCGCTGGCGCACACTGATGGGCGCGACTGATCCACGAAAAGCCGATGCCGGGACCATCCGCCGCGACCTCGCGACCGACATCGAGCGAAACGTGGTCCACGGCTCGGACGGCCCGGACACGGCGGTGTACGAGATTAACTATTTCTTCAAGGGCGACGAGCTCTGCTCCGGATACTAGTCTCCAGCGCCTGATCGTGAAACAAGTGTCTGCGACGGCGCGCGTGTGAACACAAACACCGGAAATCATCACGATCATGCAATTCACGCTCGTACCTGAATCTGATCCAGTCGAACCGGCACGGTTCAAGGCGATTCGCTCCCTCGTGAAGAAAGGAATATTCATCGGCACGAGCGGTTGGTCGTACGAGGACTGGGTTGGTCCCTTTTATCCCCCTCGATTAAAGAAACCCCAAAT
Source organism: Chlorobiota bacterium (assembly GCA_013152135.1). Taxonomy (GTDB): domain Bacteria; phylum Bacteroidota; class Ignavibacteria; order SZUA-365; family JAADGX01; genus JAADGX01. Next base: position 1,079 of record JAADGX010000202.1, on the reverse strand, counting down.
GCTGCCCTACTACCAGCAGTTCTTCCCCGTCTCCGAGATAAATTATACTTATTACAGCATGCCAACAGCAGCGACGCTGGAACAAATCCGTCGCAAGGCCGCCCGGATGCGGTTCGCCGTCAAGGCTCATAAAAGCCTGACCCATGAACGCTCGACCGAACGAGAGGGCTGGAAAGCTTACGCGGATGCGCTCGAGCCCCTCCGCGCACATGAACAACTCGCGGCTGTCCTGTTCCAGTTTCCATACAGCTTTAAGTGCACGCAACATTCGTACGACTACCTGGCCGAAATAACCGGGTATTTCGAAACACTACCGCTGGTCATGGAATTCAGGCACTCGAGCTGGTTCCACGAGCGGACGTACGACATCATGCGTAAATGGAAGGTCGCTCTCTGTTCGGTCGACGCTCCCCGCCTGCCGGGTCTTACCCATAACGAGATTCACGTTACCAGCAGCATCGCATATTACCGGCTGCATGGGCGCCGGGCGGAAGAATGGTTTTCAGGCGACAATATCACGCGCTACGATTATTCGTACAGCGACGAGGAAATCCGGGAACTGGCCGAAAACGTCGTCGTGTTGCATCATGACGCGGAAACCGTGTACGTCTTCGCCAACAACCACCCGCGGGGACAGGCCATCGAAACCGCGGTAAAACTTGCCCGGGAACTCCAGGGCCTCCTGAACGTGCAGTGACGGAAGTCCACCATGATCGTGTCCATTTGCTTTCTTGTTTACAGCAGCAGTATATTTCAGCAGCAGTATATTTTACTCAAGCCAAAAGTTGACTTGATTTTGGAATAGTCCCGTCCGGGGCAACGCTCTCCCTCAATTCAGACAGCGTAAAATCTGTTTGTACTATGTCTGACAAAACCAGGAGATTGAAGAATGATATGGAGACAACTTGTCGCGCTATTGTTCATCGGGGTCTTGCTATGCATTCCCGGTTGCTCGGACCAAGCCCCAAACACTCCATCGACCGTCACACTCTCCGGAACGGTGCTCGATCCCGTTACAAGCGGGGGAATCGAAGGAGCAAGCGTGGTTGTACGGAAATCGGAATCGGATGAGCAACTCG
>JAADGX010000315.1 GCA_013152135.1 Chlorobiota bacterium | reverse complement strand
TCAAGAAATCGCGAGGAAGCCGCTGATCCGGGAACGACCTTTCCGGTCACAACGGAACATGTGGTTCCCGGCCGGGATTCCTGCTATTCCCGGTCCCCTGGAGGGGCGTGTCCTTACTGCCGGTATACTGCCGGTACGCCGGCTGGATGGCGAAATGTCCCTTCGCCGAGGAATTGGAGAAAACACTCCCGGATGGAAGAAGACGGCTGCCTCGACGTCGATGCATCGCTGGTGAGGAATGCCGTGAAGGCGAATTCGTGGAGGCTGGTTTGACCGGCGTCCCGGTTTCCGGTGTTCTCCTGCCGGTTGCTCTCCAGATAGGAGTCCCTTCTTTTTCAGGAACATGGAACGTACGTGCGACAACGAGACCAATAACACTGTATAACGAAACGCCCCGGAATACTGTGGATTGCGGGGCGTTTCAAATCTCTGAACCTGGACTTTATGCCGCTTCGGGCGGGGGAGGATGTTCAGTGTCGATAACCGATATTTATGAAGGCGCCAATGCCTGCAAGCAGTGCCTTGGCTGGAAACGCGTAGATGACGGTGAGAAGCAATCCTGGAAGTACTGGGCGGAATTGCCCGCGCCGATCCGGTTAGCCGTCACGCTGGGGCTGGTAAGGCCGGTCGAGTGTCCGCGTTGTCATGGCACGGGCCGGGAACCGCAAGATGATTGATGCCACTGTCCCCTCGTCGTGTCCCCGGTGTCTGTCGATGCGGAACGTTGATGGGCCGTTCTCGACCCACGATCAGAGCCGCGTATTTGGCCCAACTACAAAGATCTTCCTCTTATTGAATCAAATCCTGGAATACTAACCGAAAGACCCCTTGTAAAAACGGAAAAAGTACCATGAAAAAGCTGTTTCCTCCAATTGTATATAACACGATTACATTAACCGGCATAGCGGTCTTTATAATAAGTTTCGGCCTGATCCTGTTTCTTACGGTAATCGAACTGTTGGCGACCGAAACCAAGCCCTACATGGGCATAATCACGTTTATCGTTCTACCGTTCTTCATGCTCATCGGGGTGCTCCTGATGTTTTACGGCATAAAAAGAGAACGGAAATTGATTAAAAAGGGATACAAGCGGGAAAGAACGCTTCCTGTAATCGATTTAAACAATCCCGTACACCGCAAACTTTTATTGTATTTCTCGTCCGGTTTGTTGTTTCTTATTTTATTTTCCGCCTTTGGAAGTTTCAAGGCTTACGAGTACACGGATTCCAATGAATTCTGTGGCACTATTTGCCATAAAGTTATGAATCCGGAATACACTTCGTACGAATACTCGCCGCATGCCCGGGTTGATTGTGTTAAATGCCATATCGGTCCCGGCGCGCAATGGTACGTGAGATCCAAGTTGTCCGGAGCTTACCAGTTGTATGCCGTGTTGTTTAATAAGTATCCGAAGCCCATTCCGATTCCGATCAGCAACTTGCGGCCCGCGCAGGAAACCTGTGAACAATGCCATTGGCCGAAGGTATTCTTCAGCGAAAAAATGTTGAAGAAAACGTATTACATGTCCGATGACGAAAACTCGCATTGGTCGATCGACCTGTTGCTGAAAATCGGTGGTGGGAATATAGAATCCGGGCCCACGTCCGGCATCCACTGGCACATGAACATCGATAACAAGATTGAATACTATGCGTCGGACGAAAGGAGACAGGTTATTCCCTGGATAAAAAGCACGAACGAGGATGGAATAATCACGATTTACAGAAGCACCGAAGATGATTTTGACGAAAGCAAGATGGATAAAGATGCCATAAGAAGGATGGATTGTATCGATTGTCACAACAGGCCCTCGCACTTGTTTCGCAACCCCTCCGGTTTGGTAAATGAGTTGATGTCCATCGGGTGGATCGACGCAAGTTTACCCGATATAAAATCCACGGCGGTCGATGCTCTCGATAAGGGGTATTCGACAAAAGCGAACGGACTGGACAGCATAGAAATTATTATCCGTTCTTATTATGAATCGAATTATCCACGGATCGCCATAGCCAAGAAGGAAGAAATAAAGAATGCCATAGCCGAGCTTAAAAAGGTGTACAAGAGGAATTACTTTCCCTCGATGGACGTTGACTGGACGAAATATCCGGATAACATAGGGCATTTGTATTCAAAAGGTTGTTTTCGATGCCATGACGGTAAACACGTCAGCGAAGACGGGAAGGTACTGACGAGAGATTGCAACGCTTGTCATATTATTCTTGCACAGAAATTCGAGAATTCCTCGATAAGGATATCGTTGGGAGGTGTTAATTACAAGCACCCTGTTGACATCAGCGAAGCATGGAAGGACACAAACTGCAGTGAATGCCACGGTGACTGAAACCTGCGTGAAACGAACATCCGGAACGAGGAAGGTCCCTTTGCTTCCAAAAGCGTACATTATGGGGAAGAATGCGCGTGTTTGGAGGAAAAGGACTGATTATTTATATTGCCGTGCTGTATGAAAAGCTATCATCAGCATATTCAAGACTTCGGGAAATGGAAATGAACGTTAACAAGCGATGGTAAGAAATCAAGTGGAAGCGGAATCCGTGCGAGACCCACGCCTTCTTTTTGTCGCTGGTATATTGAAGGCCGGAAGAAGAATAATATACACTTAATAAAGAAATACAATGAGTGAAATCATATTAGATATCTCGGAAATTAAAAAGCTATCGGTTGAGGATTTATTCAGTAAATATTCTTCAAGTGAAAACGGACTTACGACGTCTTCCGTAAAAGAACGCCTTGAAGAATACGGATATAATGACATCTCGGAGAAGAAAGTCAATCCCATCCTCAAATTCCTCGGATATTTTTGGGGTCCAATACCGTGGATGATAGAAGTCGCCGCTATATTATCGGCGATTATCAATCATTGGGAGGATTTCTGGGTTATATTCGCTTTGCTTCTTTTAAACGCGGTGGTTGGTTTTTGGCAGGAATACAAGGCTGACGATGCCATTAATTTATTAAAGAAGAAATTAGCGCTGAAAGCGCGTGTATTACGCGATGGAAAATGGTTGGGAATATCCGCGAAGGAGCTTGTCCCCGGCGACGTAGTGCGGGTGCGTTTAGGCGATATTGTCCCGGCGGATTTGAAATTATTCGCGGGCGAATACCTGAGCGTCGATGAATCTTCGTTGACGGGCGAATCCCTGCCGGTGGAAAAGCGCTCGGCCGACGTTGTATATTCGGGATCGATAATTCGCCAGGGAGAAATGAATGGCCTGGTGGTTGCAACCGGCATGAACACGTTTTTCGGCCGAACGGCGAAACTGGTGGAGGAAGCAAAAACAGTCAGCCATTTTCAGAAAGCCGTGATAAAAATCGGCAATTATCTCATCGTTCTTGCCGCTTTTATGATCGCGATAATATTTATTGCGTCTTTTTTCCGGCACGAAAGCTTTCTTGAAACACTTCAATTTGCATTGGTGTTGACGATCGCGGCAATCCCCGTTGCGCTGCCCGCCGTTTTGTCCGTGACGATGGCCGTTGGAGCGTCGGTGTTGGCGAAAAAGAAAGCCATTGTCAGCAAACTGGTGGCCATCGAAGAAATGGCGGGTATGGATATATTATGCTCTGATAAAACTGGTACGATTACGAAAAACGAACTGACACTGGCGGAGGTCGTGCCGTTTGAAGGCTTTGCCCAGGACGATGTTTTGCTGTTCGCTTCACTTGCGTCAAGAGAAGAGGATAAAGACCCCATCGATTCCGCAATCGTGGACAAGGCGAAATCCTTTAACGCCGTCGCGGAAAAACTTGGCACGTTTAAAATAAAGGATTTTAAACCGTTTGATCCGATTATAAAGCGTACGGAAGCGACAATTGAAGATGCGGAAGGCAGGATATACAAAGTAACAAAAGGAGCGCCGCAAGTATTATTAACGCTTATCACGGGTGAGAATAAAGGGACGATAACCAGCCTGATAAATAAGCAGATAGAAGAGTACGCCGTTAAGGGATTCAGAATTTTGGGAACCGCAAAAACAGATGAGCAGGGAAACTGGCACTACGTAGGGCTTATTCCGCTATTCGATCCGCCCCGGGAAGACTCCGCGCAAACGATTGAAACAGCGCAAAACATGGGTATTACGGTCAAGATGATCACGGGGGATCATACCGCGATTGGAAAGCAGATAGCGGAAAAAGTGAACCTGGGCAGCAACATATTGGAAGTAACGGCATTCTTGGATAAACCGGATGAAGAGGCTTTGGGCGTAATCGAAAAGGCTGATGGATTTGCCCAGGTATATCCCGAGCATAAATATCGTATTGTCGAACTGCTTCAGAAAAAAAATCATATCGTCGGTATGACGGGCGACGGCGTTAATGATTCCCCCGCTTTGAAGAAAGCGAACGTCGGCATAGCGGTTGCGGGTGCGACGGACGCCGCAAAATCCGCCGCCGATATTGTGCTGACGTCACCGGGTCTTTCGGTTATCGTCGACGCCATCAAGGAAAGCAGGATCATTTTCCAACGCATGAACAGTTACGCGATCTACCGAATAGCCGAGACCATTCGTGTCCTGTTCTTTATTACACTGGCAATACTGATATTCGATTTTTACCCTGTTACGGCAATAATGATCGTCCTGCTGGCCTTGTTCAATGACGCTCCGATCATGGCGATTGCATACGACAATGTGCGGTATTCCAAGGGGCCGGAGAAATGGGACATGCGAATGGTTCTGACGATGGCCACGTTCCTGGGTTCTATCGGCCTGATCAGTTCGTTCGGTATATTTTATATCGGACAGGAAGTGCTTCTCCTGTCAAAGGAAACGGTGCAGACGTTTATCTTTTTGAAATTGGCCGTAGCCGGGCACCTGACGATATTTCTTACGAGAACGCGAGGGCCGTTCTGGTCGATCAAGCCGAGCGGTATCATGTTCTGGTCCGCGGTATCGACGAAAATATTGGCAACCTTGGTCGCCGTTTACGGCTGGTTCATCACGCCGATCTCATGGGACCTGGCTCTGATCGTCTGGGGGTATGCATTAATTGCGTTTATAATATCGGACTTCCTGAAAGTTCGTATGTATAAATATCTTGGTCATTCTGAAATATAGTATCATAATCGTAAAAACATGGGATAACGAAAATGGACGAAAAACTGACAAATCCGGAGGATTTGAAAATCAAGCAACTGCTTGAAACGCTTGGCGGTGACGATGGCATGGAACGGAAAAAAGCGCGGAGAGAACTCGTGGCAATGGGTATAGACGTGATTGATTATTTAATGGAACTGGTTCATCATCCAAAACACATATATCGCTGGGAGGCTTTAAAAACAATGGAGGAAATCGGGGAACCCGTTTCCATTCCCTTGTTTATCGAGGCGTTGGAGGATGACGAAAGTGATATACGTTGGATCGCCGCGGAGGGACTGATCAAGTTGGGCGATCGGTCGATCAAACCTCTTCTGAGGGCGCTTATCGAAAAATCAGGTTCCATCTTTATTTTGGCCGGGGCTCATCATGTTTTTTATGATTTGAAAAAAGCGGGCAAACTTCCGAAAGATTTTCCGGTCGATAAACTCCTGTTCGAGCTGAAAAGCCCCGAATGGAAGGGAAGCGTCAAACCATTGGCCGATGAATTATTGAAATAGCTTGAGTTTTTAAGGAATATCATTCCACTCCCCAAGGATGAATGGGTCCACATTATTTTGCACCTACGATTATCAGCGGGGTGGGAAGGACGAACCGAAATCCGGCAGGACAGTGTCAAGATCATCGACCAATATGGACAAAACCTGCCAGCTGACAATACTGTTTATGATCGATTTCAATTCGGCACAACGGCTAATGGTTCCTCCGGTGACAAGGTGATATACGTTGATGATGTAGTCATCTCGAAGCAGTCTCTTCTGAAATCGGGGAAATAATTCCAGAATCCAAGGGAGGGTTTATTTTAATCTGGTATATTTCGAAGCTTGCGACTGACCGTGAACCCGCGGCACATTAATGGCTCGTGACTAATAACTGCCGTTTGAGTGAATCAGCTTTTTTCGCCGGACAGAGTGATGGCGAAGTTTGGCACGATTTGCTTTTTTAATGTGTTCTAGAAATAGTAAACTCCACTGGGCAGACCGCATATCCATGATGCGCAGGGCCCGAAACGCGCATAAGGCGGCGCTCACAACTTCACACCAATTGAAAGGCATCCCTCGGGCTTGGAAAACAGACGGAGAGACACCTCGATTGAC
>JAADGX010000213.1 GCA_013152135.1 Chlorobiota bacterium | reverse complement strand
TTAGAATGTTCAGAATACTCATGGGACTTTATCGTGCTCTTTGAAAGTTACGGGAGGTGTGGATAATGACACTGCCAGCAGACGTAGCGTTCGCCGTGGGAATCGATATCTACCTGCGGGATACCGGCGACGGACGGGTCTTCACTGGCATGACAACCGCCACAGAATTCGCGCTTGGCCGGCTTGGTCGGGTGGTACAAGCGCGGATTGACGAAGTGCTGTTCGGGTGTATCATGACACCGGATGCACGGCACGTAAACGTGATGCGATACCATTTTCGAACGGGCGATTGACGCATGGCACCCGGCACAATCCTTTGGTTTTTCCGGCGGAGTGGGATCGTGCGGGTTATGGCAGGTAATACAACTCTTCATGGGATTATGGGATTCGGAAACGATTTGTGGAAATCCCGTTGGCCGGGAAGAGAGGTATTCGTGACACACGATGCAAAACTTGCGTCCTCGGGGGATACGTAACATATCGGTTTCCTCTTCCTCGGTATGGACGGCGGCCGGGCCATGACAAACTTCGCAGGCGACATTTCTGTGATAGCTGTCGCTCTTTTTCTCGGCAATTTCGTCGTGGCATTCCGCACACACTTCATGTCCGGCGTACCGGATGGGTTGTGCTATAATATCCTTCAGAGCGGAAGCGCGAAAATGCCCTAATTCGCCGAAATCGGGGGGTACGAGTTGAGGCCGGACGACCAGGAAAACCGCGAGCAGAATGACGGCCAGGACAACCAACCGTTTTGTCTGCTCTGGTATTTTTTTCCAGTATGAAATCATATCCAGTGCTGATATTGGTTGATAAGAGAAATTATTTTTATGGTGAAAAAAAGCAGGATTATAATATTTTCAACGAACAAGATATCATTGTATAAAATATATTAATTTCTTGAAAATACAAAACTGTATTACCGTCTGTTCTTGATTGTCATGTACGTGAAAGCATCTTCTGTATTGATGGAACGCATGGCGACTCCCGCGTCGGTTCGGCGGTCTTTTTGAACCTGTTGTCCGCAAATACGGGAAAGCTGGCACGATCGCGCCGAAGGCACTCATGCTACGATCCTGTTTCTATCACGGGTGGCGAGCGCCGGAGGGTGTTTCGCGCCATGCTCATCCGTGCGCGTGACAAACACTGTCTTTTTCTGAAAAAGGGACTGGGGGCAAAAATTGTGTCCTTTGATTTTAGTCGGTAGTGGTGTATTTTCGTTTTGGAGTAATGACTCTGTAATTATCAAGATATGCTACTCATACTTTCTTGGTTCCTAACGATTCGAAAATCAGAGTTCATCTCGAACTTACCAATTCCATTCCAAAATCTTCCATAATAACCCTTCCGAAACATTGAAAGAAATATTGATTCACAGGATTAATCGTGTCCGGAACTGGTACCGGCACGGCCGGAGACCAGCGCGGTTTCTGAAATACTTTTTCACCATCCTTATTCTTCTCCTCATTCTCGTTGGCGCATCGGCGGAGTTTACTTCGCGGCCACAATTCTGTCCAACGTGCCACTACATGGAGACGTTTTACAATTCCTGGCGCCAGTCGGCTCACAACAACGTATCGTGCGTCAAATGCCACTTTGAACCGGGACTGGCGGGGACGGTGCGAGGAAAACTGGAAGGCCTGGTGCAGGTTGTGAAGTACGTTTCACAGGCGTACAGGAAGAGCAAACCGTGGGCGGAAATTCCCGATGCCAGTTGTCTTCAAAGTGGTTGTCACCGGGAACGTCTTCTGCACGGGGATGTGACCTTCAAGGGTGTGCATTTCAACCATCGTCCTCACCTGGAGCAGATGCGTCGCGGCAAGAAACTCCGATGTACGAGCTGCCATTCGCAGATAGTCCAGGGAGAACACATAACGGTAACGGAAAGTACATGCTTCCTTTGTCATTTCAAGAAGGATCCGACGCTGAATCCGATATACGACTACAAGTACAAGACCGAGCAAGTCCTCTTCCGTAAAAAAGAACGCGCGCAATTGAAGCGCATGTCCAATTGCAAGACGTGCCATAACTGGAAAAAAGTGCCGGAGTCGGTGCGGAAGGAATTTCGCTACGACCATACTTCGGTTATCAAACGCGACCTGGGATGTTATGAATGTCATACCAACGTTATCAGTGGTGAAGGAGAGGTACCGAAAACCCAATGTTTCAAATGTCACTTTGAAGATGAGCGGCTCGAACGATACGACGACCACACACTGATCCATGAAAAGCATATCACGGAAAACAAGATCGAGTGCGAAAACTGCCACTTCCCCATAGTTCACAGGGTGAAGAAAGTCGATCCGTCACAGCCGCCGGACTGTAACTCCTGCCACCCGGGAACACACGAAGGACAGGTCAAACTCTTTGCCGGGACGGGCGGAGAAGATGTTAAAAGCATGCCCAATCCTATGCACGAGGCGGGCATCAATTGTCGAGGGTGCCATATTTTCCACACGGAGAATATGGTGAATCACACGGAGACGTATAAGGCAAGCGGATCATCATGCGACCACTGTCACGGCTCAGGGTACCAGCGGTTGCTGCAGGAATGGACCACGGCGGCCAAGTCCCAGATGCGGGTTTTGGATAAGGTGTACCGCATGGTTACATCGCGTGTGCGCGCTCGCGGCAATGCGGAAGTGCAGCATTTGATCTCGAACGCGAAAAATAATATTGAACTGGTGCGATGGGGAAAGAGCATCCATAATATCCAGTACAGCAACAGCCTGATGATTTCCGCTTACAACGATTTGAAAAAAGCGGCGGATCTGGCGCGCGTGAAACTCCGGTTTCCGAAGCTGATGAACCTGGAGCAGACGATTCCGTCAGCCTGCGTTTCTTGTCATACGGGCATCATCACGATCAGCAAAGAGAAATACGGATTGATGTTCCCGCACAAGAAACACGTGTACGAAAAGAAAATTCCATGCTCGACCTGTCACTCCAATCGGCGTAAGCACGGGGAGTTGATATTGCGTCGGGAGGATTGCATGAATTGTCATCATAAAGCCTTTCCTTCTCAAACGGGAATAAAATGTGCTACGTGTCACCAGACACAGGTTGCGGTATTTTCGGGCAATGTAGCGGATCCACAGGAGCCTTCGATGAAGTCGGAGGCCGGTCTCTCGTGCGAAGACTGTCACCTGACGGAAAAAGGAAAGGTTATTCGGGCGACCGGGTTTACATGCGCCAAGTGTCATGATGAAGGGTACGGAGATGTTCTGCATGATTGGCAAGATGAGGTGCAGGGCGCTATGAAAAAACTCCGCCAGATATTAACTTCCTTAAAGAAGAAAGATGCGCAGAAGTACGCGCGCGTTATCGCCGATGCGGAAAAAGTGTTGACGACCTTTGCGAATGACCGGAGCCGAGGAGCGCATAACCCCGATTACTTCTCATCACAGGCGGAAAAGCTGATTGCGCGAATGAAGGAACTTTCAGGTAGTTGATCCGATACAAGCCAGTACGAAACTCTGATTCTTCATAGATCGATTCTATGTCCCACGTATCAACAAACAAGGAGTTCATTATGAAAAACATCCTGTTCTTTGTTATTACCGCGTCGCTGGTTTTCAGCATGTCGATTGCGGTTCCTTCGGGTGGAGGAAAAGATTGCAAGTATGTTGGAGTAAAGACCTGCAAGACATGCCACAAGAGCAAGAAACGAGGCAATCAATATGCGGTATGGGCAGGAAGCAAACATGCTGAAGCTTTCAAGACGCTTCAGACTGCCGAGGCGGACAAGATTGCCAAAAAGCGCGGATCGGACAAGCCTGCTGCGGAAACCAAAGAATGCCTTTCGTGTCACGTCACGGGATACAATGTTGACGGTGCCCAATTCGGCAAGAAGTTCAAAAAGGAAGATGGCATCACCTGTGAAGCCTGCCATGGTCCCGGCAGCGCGTACAAAAGCCTCCATAACAAGAAAGACAAGAAAGACAAGGCCAAGGAAGCATGCTTTACTGTTCCAAGTGTATCCAATGGTGCCGCCAAAGACCTTTGCGTGAAGTGCCATAACAAGAACAGCCCGAGCTACAAGGAATTCGATCTGAACAAATTCTGGTCGAAAATCAAACATCCGATGCCGAAGAAGTAATTTTCATCGCAGCGTCATACCGGGGTCCACGTGACCCCGGTTTTATTTTGCACCGGTATTTCGCATGGCCGAACTGAATCCGTATTTTGAAGCTATTCACAACCGTGTATGTGTGATCTGCATGGAGATGAATGAAGAAGGAGAGTGCACCGTACACGGTGGCGATCCATGCATTGTTCGGAAATATCTTCCCCGGATCGTTGACATTGTCAACCGGACCCGGAGTGCAATTCTTGAAGACTACCTGGTGCAATTCCGCGACGTCGTTTGTGCTTCCTGTTCCCCCGGAGGGGAAAACGAGTGCGTATTCCGCGACGAAAGCGCGTGCGTTCTTGATCGCTATTATGCCCTGATCGTTGAAGCCATTCAGGATGTCCCTTTTCGAAAGGTATCATGACCGGGCGCGCCAGGTGTGAATCAGTTCGAATGAACGCGGGATTGACATCCCATCGATGACAATTCCGCTGAGCGTGCGGCAGGGAGGATGATCACGTATCTTACTTTGGCACAATCAATTACTTTAGGGAGTATTGCGATGAAACTTGTCCGAACCGGGATGGTCTTTCTGCTCTTGTTTGGACTGCATGTCCCACTCAGTGGCCAGGTCCTCGATGGCAAGCTATCCACGTCTTTCTATGGATGGGAACGACAGGATACTGCTGTTGGGGGAACGCAGTATTTACGAGGGTATGAAAACGTCCAGGTGAATTTTGGAACGGGTTCCGTATCGTTTCACACGTATCTCCAGGGTTCATCGGATTTTCGAAACAAGATGTCCGGCGACCCCCGGTTGAAGATGTTCAACACGTACGTGGATATGCGCGACGTTGCAGGATTGGTGGATATTCGCCTGGGACGGCAGCAGGTTTATGCCGGTGTCAACTATGGAACAGTGGACGGTGTAAAACTGCAAGCCGCTCCTTCTTCGAAATTACGACTCATGGTGTATGGCGGGGGCTTGGCTCCAGCCGATTTGAGAACGGATTTCTTCAATAATCTGGGAGACAATTTCCAGGTCGGCGGTCATTTGCTTTACCAGCTCTCTTCTCGCGCGCATCTGAGCCTCAGTTACATGAATCGCCACCGTGAGTCCAAACCGTACGAGGCCTTTCGCTACGACGTGAACATGGGTCTCGTTCCGACCATGATCGATTATGGCTCGCGCGCGAATCAGTACCTGAGTTTCAGCGGTGATTACGCGACGAGAGAACTTTGGTTGTTCGGAAGAGTCGACTATGATTTCAATTTCGAAGACTTGTCGCGTTTGGAATTAACCTCCCGGTATCAGATTTCTCCGGTGCTGGGACTGGTCGCCGAAGGATATTACCGGAAGAGCCAAATCGCGTATAACTCCTATTTCAGTTTGCTGGAACGAAGTGCTACTGGGGAATTCGTGGTTGGCGCAGATTACGCCATAAATGAGAATTTGAACCTTCTATTCCGATACTCCGGCGTCGTGTACGAAGATGATTTTGGAATGCGGGTGATAACCGGTGTTTCATGCCGCTACCTGACTTTCAGCTATACCAAGGACTTGAGCTATGATGGCGAACTGGATGGATTCAGCGGTCGTTTTCGATACCCGATTCTTGATGGAAAGCTGGTTCCCAACCTGGGAGCGGCGTATTCGCGTTACGCGCTGGCAGATGGCATCGAAAAGCTATCAACCTTGGCTCTTTCCGGTGGTTTAACAATTCGACCCTGGAAGATGATTTCCATGGATGTTCAAGGCCAGTACCTGACAAACCGGATTTACTCATCGGACATGCGCGTGTTCGCCCGTGTTAATTACTGGTTCGCGAACACCTTCTCATCGATAAAGGAGGGGGCGCAATGATGCTTCACATACGATTGTACGTATCTTTCGCTGCAATTCTCGTTGCCTGCGTGATGGTACTCGGTTTGGCCCAGGGTCCGGATGATCTTTTCGGCTCGGACGGTCACATAAGGTTTTCTCACAAGACGCATGTCGACAACGAGGTGGAGTGTACGACCTGTCACGAAGCAACGGAGAGTATTTCCGCAAAAGACAATCTCGTGCCCAAACCGGAAGTATGCGTTGATTGCCATGATGAACCCGATGTGAGAGGCTTCTGGAATCTTACAGCCCACGATCCTCTCGATAAATCGTATATCAC
>JAADGX010000244.1 GCA_013152135.1 Chlorobiota bacterium | reverse complement strand
CGCAAGGTGCTGGATTTCCGGCTCCTTGGCGGCGTTGTTGATAACGGTTTCACCCTTGGCCAGCGTGGCGGCCATGAGCACGTTGCCGGTGGCGCCAACGGACGAGACGTCGAACGTGATTTCCGCGCCGTGCAACCGTTGCGCTTCAGCGACGATGTATCCTTCCTGGAGGTCGATGCGTGCCCCGAGTTTTCGTATACCCTCGATGTGGAGGTTTACCGGTCGGGGACCCCAGGCGCAACCGCCGGGGTACGAGACCCGGGCTTTTCCGTATCGCGCGACCATCGGTCCCAACACGTAAAAGGAGGCGCGCATTTTCTTGACGAGTTGGTAGGGTGCTTCCAGGACGTTTATGCTTGCCGGATCGATTGTGACTGCATCGCCTTCACGAACGCAGGTTGCCCCCATCGATCGCAGCAGTTGCAGCATGGTTGCGGTGTCGCGAAGATCGGGAGTGTTGCGGAGTGTCGACGGACTTTCTCCCAGCAGGGCGGCGGGCATGAGAGCCAGGGAGGCGTTCTTGGCTCCGCTGATCCGGATCTCACCGGAAAGCCTGTTGCCGCCGTGTATGATGAATTTATCCAAGCAGAAATGACTCCTTATCGGGTTCGGCAGATCAATCAAACACGAAAGTCAAAGATAGCATTCGAGCGCCGAATTTCAATAGAACATACGGGTATAGTCTTTTCCATCCGCGTTTCCATGTGCCGGGCATCATGGCGTACCGGGGATTGAGAGAGGAAGGAAAGAGGGTATGGAATACGCGGTTCTTCCTATTGCACGGCGATCTGGATTGCCCATCCGGCTGCAAGGGCGAAGCCCAGCGTGACCACGAGGATCTTGAACGAGGAAGTAATCCTGTTTTCCCGCAAGAGAATGATGGGGCCGAAACCGGCTCCGGCACTGAGTCCGGCGAACGCGGCTCCCGCGGAGATTCCCCCGTATGCGAACGCCTGGGCGATGGTCACGGAGGCCGCGCAGTTCGGTATGAGTCCGAATATCCCGACGGCGAGTATTTCAATAAACGGCGCTGATGTCATCGCTGAAAACAGCGAGGGACGATCGATATAGGACAACGCCAGCACCAGAGCCACCGATACGCCGAAAACCCATGCGAAAATATTGATGGTGTGTTTTAAAGCGTGGCGGAAAATGACTTTCATACCTGGAAACGGATCATGAAAATGGTCCAGCTTGTCTGGAATGATCGGCAGCAAGGGCTTTTCCCGCTCCTGTATCGTTTCCAGGAAACGCCGAAGGGGCGAATGGTCAACGATGAAACCGGCGAGCGTAGCCAGGAGGAGCTTTCCGCCCATGAGGGGGAAAATGTACCACGCCGCGCCGCCGTGTCCCGCCAGCACCGGGATTGCTTCGTCCGAGGTTGCGAGATACGTGGCGATGAGTGTTCCGGGCGTGATGCGCTGGAGCACGAACAGGGAGGTTGCGAATACGGAAATACCGCACTGCGGGAGGAGGCCGAGCACCGCCCCGAAAGCGGGCGCCCAGGCGGACTTTCGCAATACGCGCTGGATCTGCCGCTCGCCGAAACGGTGCTGGTACCATTCAAGCGCCATGTAGAGCGCCAGGAGAATGGGTAGCGTCAGCCACGTGTCCTGGAAGGCGTGCTCCATCGCACCGGGGATGCGGTCCAGGAAGGATCCCGTCAGGGTATGTGTATGTTGTTCGACAGGCACTGGTTTTATAAACCGCCCGGTTCGAGACCTCGGGCTTCCGTCCGAACCGACAAACCCGGAGGAACGGACGTGTGAAGTGGAAGCGCGTGGTCCCGAACCCGGACAGGACTCTTTTCAGGTGTGCTTACGGTATCACAAGGACTGGAGAGTCAGCATTATTCCACGATCGCCAGGATGTCCGAACGAGAAATGATACGAATCTCGTCTCCGTTCATGGTAAGTTCCTCGCCGCCGTATTTTGCGAACAGGACCGTGTCGCCTTCCTTGACGAGTTCCTTCAGGTCCTCGTCGGTTCCCACGGCGATAACGGTGCCGGTCCGGGGTTTTTCTTTGGCGGTATCGGGGATGATGATTCCACCGGCGGACACTTCTTCACCGGTTTCCTCGACCTTGACCACGACCCTGTCGTCGAGAGGTTTTAGCTTCATGGAATTCCTCCAGTTTGTTTGGTTAATGGATACCAAGCAGTTGGTTGATTTTGGGTTTGTCGAAGCCCACTATTGGCCTGTTGTTGATCAGGATGACCGGAACTCCCTGTTGGCCGGTGCGACGCACCATGTCGCGCGCGCCGTCCGGGTTCCGGGTGACGTCCACTTCGGTGAAGCGGATGTTCTTTTCACGGAAATACCGCTTGGCCTGTCGGCAAAAGCCGCAGGTCGGTGTCGTGAAGATGACAACTTTTGGATGACGTACAGCCATAATCCTCATTCCATGGTTTTCGATGACTCGATTCTGTAGCTATGCGTGAGTGTCACGGCCTTCTGCAGCATTGCCGAAACACCGCAGTACTTCGTCTGGGAAAGTTCAATCGCGCGCTCGACGGCTTTCACGGAAATATTGTCGCCGTAAAAGACGTACTCGATATGTATGGAGGAATAGACCTTCGGATGTTCGTCCGTTTCCTCGGCCGTGATATGAATTTCGAACCCATCGAGCCGTACCCGCTTTTTCTCCAGGATGGAAGCGACATCACTGCCTGTGCATCCACCCAGGGAAACCAGGATCAGCTCCTTGGGTCGTATCGCTGAATCGGAGCCGTGGAATTGCTCGGGGCCATCCATCACGATCCAGTGACGAGTATCTGTCCTGCCGACGAACGTGATTCCTTCCACTTGCTTGACGATTGCTTTTTTCTTTGCCATGAATTGTCTCCACGCATGTGAAAAATACGGAGCCGATAGTGGCTCGCCCAATAATATATGATGCAGCATCCCGTAATTCGATTTCAATAATCCGCGCTATTCGGCGGCTTTCCATCATGGCGGTTGCGCGGAAGGACAGTAACGCGCGATAACGCATTCGCTGCATTTCGGTCGCCGTGCCACGCAGGTTTTTCTTCCGTGAAGAATGAACAGGTGCGAGGCTTCCGTCCAGTCTTTTTTCGGAATGATCGCGGTAAGGTGCTGTTCGATCTTGACTGCATCGCGCGTGTCCGTAAATTGTAAAAGATTGGCGATCCGGGTGACGTGTGTATCGACTGCCAGGCCGGGTACGCCGAAGGCGTTGCCCAGGATAACGTTCGCTGTCTTTCGGCCCACGCCGGGCAAGGCGGTGAGCTCTTCCATCGTGGAAGGAACCTGTCCGCCGTGCTTTTCCATTATTGCCGCGCTGCACGCCTTGAGGTTTTTAGCTTTATGGTTGAAGAATCCCGTTGAACGAATGTATTCGATCAATTCCTCCGTCGAGGCTTCCGCCATGTTTTTCGGTGCGGGGAATGCTCGGAATAGTTCCGGTGTTACCTTGTTGACCCTTTCGTCCGTGCATTGGGCGGAGAGGATGGTCGAGACAAGGAGCTGGAAAGGGTTGCGGAAATGGAGGGCACAGGCTGCTTGCGGAATATCTTTCCTGAGCTCCCTCAGGATAGCCCGCATGCGCTTTTTCTTTTCATCCATGGATTCGGTGTGGAAGAGAGTCATTGGCTCGGTTTTTTTTGCCATAATCTTGTAAAGTGTTGAAAACGTCGTAAAATGAATGGATCCAGGTAGAAAAATCTATACGCCCCCTCTTGGCACTCGGGTAACGATTCGTCACAAGGTACGAAATTCCCTTGCTATTCGCAGTAGCCGCGCATCCCGCTTTTCAGCTTCAGGAAAAGCGGGTCCGGGGATGATTATGCGTGTTCGTTATCCGCTCGAAAAGAACGAATTCGGGACGCTTGCAAAAGCTGCAAACATTTCATTCATTTCGTTTGTTTGCGGGAGCCATGAAATACAAATTGGTTTGTAGCAGCAGCGAGATGGGTAACTCGAATACACTAAGAAACATCGAGTTTACTCGTATGCGTATAGTACTTTTAACCGTTGTGTTCCTTTTGAGCACGAACGTTGAGCTTCCGGCACAATTGACTCGTCATAAGAGTGTCCCGGCACCTGGTAATCTGGTGCTGTTTGTGCAGGCCGGCGGTGTTGTGGCAGGAAACGATTTCAGCCGGAGGCTTTCAGATTATGCCGTGCGGCCTATACTGTACCTGGGGGCAGGATTTCAGCTTTCGAAAAGCATGAGCGTGCGCTTGAGCCCGTATTGGGGAAAGTCGCGGAATTTTCAAGCAAGTAAATCATCATCCACGCTTATCACCGGTATCGATCTGTCTGCCAATTATTCTTTCTGTTCCAATCGTGTCACGACGTTCTTTCTGGAGACGAGGATTACGGGAATGTATTTCGGCTACAAGGTCGAAGAATCGTCCCGGATCGTCTCGGAAGGCGTTGATGCAACTTTTGGTTATGGCGGCGGGTTTGGCATGAGGTTCAGGATGGGGAGGTCTTCCTCCCTGACGTTTAAATGGCATTTTATCCTGACCACCAGTGACAAGATAGATGGATTCAAGGACGGTTTGCTCCACGACGGATTCTCCATGCTGACTGTCGGTTATGAGTGGTATATCTCCGCGTTGCGCGGAATGCGTTTTTAGATTCTTTTTCTCCCGAAATATACATCATTGATCGCAGCGGAGAGATGGATGTTCCGTTGCAAAGTGTTAAGTTGAGAACATGCTAACCTTCCTTTCATCGCGCACAACCGGGTTCCAAGTCGTTTGGAGATGGAGCGCTGTCTTTCTGATCGCGTCGATGGTCTTCCCGCAGTATGCTCCCGCCCAGCACGACCACAAGGATTACCTGCCCATTCCCCGCTCGTGGACGTTCGCTTTCGAAATGGAAACCGCTGGCGTGGGAAGCGACCTCACGAGTCAGCTCATGAACTACAAGTTGCGCCCGGTATTCTCCGCTTCGGTGGGATACCATGTCTCCCGTCCCGTGGCCCTCTACCTGGGTTTGCTCGGAGGCGTCCTGGCCAACGAGCAGGAGCTCGCGACGTCGGAAATGCTCCTTTCGGGGATCGAATTTTCCGGACGGTACTTGTTCGATATTTTTTCGAGCGCGGTGTATCCCTTTATCGAGCTCAGGAGCGCCGTTCTGCTCTATGGTTTCGATGTTTCGTACGTCGGAGGTGAGTCACGGAAAGGCGGAGGATCGACGTTTGCCTACGGGGGAGGGGTGGGTGTCAGGATCTGCCTGGACCGGGGCGCCTTCTTCAATGTCCGTCTTCATTCCTTGTTGACGTTGACCGACAGGCTGGACGGCATTGCCGCCGGTTTGCGCCATGACGGGTTTACCGGGTTGTCGGTCGGATTGGAATGGGTGTGGATGTCGCCGAATGAAGGCAGGTGAGAACGCGTGCAACACTCTTGCCGACCCCGTGACTACTTCTTCAAATCCTTGCTGTAACCCTTTGCGTATTTCTTGATCGCGGCGAACAGCCGGTTGGCGATTTCCTGTTGTCCCCTGTTGGACGCGAGGAATTTTTCTTCCTCGGGATTGGACAGGAAACCGGACTCGATGAGTATGCCGGGCATGGAGGCGCCGACCAGGACGAATAACCCCGCCTGTTTCACCCCACGACTTGTGAGTGGCCCGTTTTCTTTGATCTCCTTATGGAGCAACTCGGCGAATTGCTCACTGAAATGCATGTACGCGCTTTGGGCCATGTTAACGAGGATGAAATTCTCCGGCGTCAGTTTGGCATACCGCTTCTGGTAATCCTTTTCCAGCTTGATGACCGAGTTTTCAAATTCCGCGATGCGGATGGCTTCGTCCGTCCGGCCCGGACGAAGAAGGTAGGATTCGAAACCCCGCACAGGGCTTGGTTTCTTCGGCATGGTATTGCAGTGGATGGAGATGAACAACTTTCCCATGTTCTTGTTGGCGATCTGTCCGCGTTTGTCCAGCTCGATAAAACGGTCGTCTTTGCGGGTAAATACGACGCGCACACCGGGCATGTTTTTCTTGATGAGCTTCCCCAGTTTCAACGCGATACCGAGAGCGACGTTCTTTTCCTTCACGCCGGAAACGCCGATTGCGCCGGGATCTTTTCCGCCGTGTCCGGGGTCGATGACGATGCAGTCCAGTTTCCACCGACTTCGATCCGCAGCATTCTCCCTCTGCTGCTTCTCTTCGGCATATATTTTCTGCACTTCGGCGGGAGTATAGAGGGCCAGCAGCAGATCGTTCGAACGGACGTCCCGGCTCAGGCCGCTGGATTTGACCT
>JAADGX010000295.1 GCA_013152135.1 Chlorobiota bacterium | reverse complement strand
CCGGTGATTGCGGAAGGCAGGATATACACGCAGGAGGACGCCGCGTATGCGATCGCGGAAGGAGCGTATGCAGTTGTGGTTGGAACCGCCATCACGCGTCCAAGGATTCTTGCCCGCATGTTCTCAAATACTCTTACACACGTCGCTCAAAGTCTTCATGCCTCTTGACGAAATGCCTTTCGAACCAAACGTAGAGAATTTATCGGCCATCATGTCCTACCTGGAAGAAGGGGTGGTTATTTGTCGCCCCGGGGGGGATATTCAGTATGTGAATTCCGCTGCTTCGTTTATTCTTCAACGACCGGTCGACGAATTGATAGGATTGAATTTGAGCATACTCGTCAAACCGGATGTGAAATTCGCCGAGCTGTTTAACGCGACTCAAAAAATACCCGACCAGAATATCGTGGCTCGTGCCCAAGTTGTGACGACCAGTGGCCAGGAAAACGAGATCCATGTGCGGCGTGTTGGCTGCGGAAAGGGTTCCGACCTCGTGGCGTACATCATCTCACCCGTCGGTCTGATCAGCTCGGCCCTTGGCGACGATAAGATAAACCTGAAATTGATTCAGACCAGTCGTATGAACGCCATCGGCGACCTCATTGGCGGCATGGCACACGAGTTCAACCAGCCCCTCTCTGTTATATCGCTCAACACCGGCATGCTCAAACGCCACTTCAAGGATTCTTCTGATCCTTACGTGGATAGCAAGCTCGACCAGATCCTCTCCGAGATTGAACGTATATCAAACTTGGTGCTGCAAATGCGGAAATTCGTCCGGAGGGAAGAATACGACGAGACGTTTTTTCACGTTAAGGACGCCATTGACGATACGCTCTTGTTCATGAAATACAAGTTCAATCGTTCGCACATCATGCTGAAGCGCGAGGACGATGAATCCCTTCCCCGTATCCTCGGCAGACTGTCGGATTTTGAACAGATCCTTTATCTCGTTTTGCAGAACGCGGTAGACGCGTTGACGACAACACCGCGTGAATCCGAGCGACACTTGAACATCCGATCGTTAAAAGCGGAAGATGAAATCCGGCTGGAGATCGAAGACACCGGCCCCGGAATTCCTCCGCATGTTCTTCAGAATGTTTTTACCCCGTTTCATTCGGCTAAATCGAAGGGCGAAGGGATGGGGATCGGTCTTGCCGTGTGCAAAGTTCTCGCTGATGAAATGCACATGACGATTACCATTTCCTCGACGCCCGGACAAGGGACAACGATACGCATTCACATTCCAAAGTCATTGAGCGAACATGAACAAATCTGATTTCACGGTACTGATTATCGACGATGAGCCGACGATCGTCCAGGCACTGGATGAATTTCTTTCAGAAGAAGGGTTCAAGACTGTAACCGCACACACAGGCGAAGAGGGGTTGGCAAGGTACAGGGAACATCATCCCCAACTGATTCTTGCCGACATTCGCCTGCCGGATATGAACGGCCTGGACATCCTGAAAACCATCAAAGCGACGACCCCCGAATCCGAGGTTGTTATGATCACGGGACATGGGGACGTGGATTCTGCTATAGAAGCCCTGCGGTCGCGGGCGTCGGATTTCGTTCTGAAACCTATCACGTTGCCCGCATTGGACGTTGCCATTCAGCGTGCGATGGAACGCATCCGGATGACGGCGGAACTCAAAGCTTACACGGAACGCCTGGAAGACCTCGTTCAACAGCAGGTGCGTGAGCTCAAAGAAGCACACAAAAAGCTGGAAGTCCTCGATCGGGCAAAACAGAATTTTCTCAATCTCATCGCCCATGAACTCCGGACACCTTTAACGGCCATCAGCGCATCCAAGATGATTTCCGTGGAACAGCTTCAACCTGATGAAGCTCAGTTTGTTGAAATTATCGTGAATGGATACGAACGCCTGAATGCGTTCGTCGAGAAATCTCTTCGATACGTATCGTTGCTGTCGCGGGAAACCCTGGCCCCGTATCATAAGACACCGTTCTCCTCACTCGTTCATCAGGCGCTCGACCAGGTGCAGGAATTAAGCAAGGAGAAGCAAATAACCTGGAACGTAATTCTCGATCAAGATTCGGACGTCCTGGTGAATATCGACTCCATTGTTACGCCGTTCTACGAGGTGTTTCACAATGCAGTCAAGTTCAGCCCCACCGGTGGAAGTATCGAAGTAACCACGAAATTGAATCCGAATTCCATCTCGTGTTTCGTCCGCGATCATGGTGTTGGTATCGAACCGGAATTCACCGAAAACATCTTTGACATCTTCTCCATTGCGGATATCCTTCACCATGGAAACGGGACAGGGTTGAGTTTAGCCATTTCACGACTTATCTTAGATATTCATGCCGGGACTCTGGAAGTTGAGAGCGGCGGCAAGGATCAGGGGACAACATTCATCATCACTCTCCCGATTCATCGAGAGGAAACAGCAAGCTGATTTCGCAAAACATATTACAACAATTCATTACTATCGTCTTCAGTGGAGGCATTTCACATGGCATTTTTTGCAACCTTTATCATGTTTTTCCAAGAAGCAGGAGAGGGTGGCCCCATCAACTGGTTGATTCGCAAGTTCGTCGAAGGCGGCTTCTTCATGTGGCCCATTTTAGCGTGCCTGGTTCTTGGCTTGGCTTTTGTCATATTCAAATTCATCACTCTTTCCAAAGCATCGATCAACACCAGGCGTTTCCTGGTTGATGTCAAGAAGGCGCTGGATTCCGGCGGTGTTGAGAAAGCGCTGGAGGTGTGTCAAAAAACACGCGGAAGCGTCGCAAGTGTATTCCAGGCCGGCCTCATGCGGGCGGAGGAAGGAATTGACGCGGCCGAGAAAGCGATTATCAGTTACGGTGGTATTGAAATGTCCTTCCTGGAGCGCGGATTGATTTGGCTCTCAACGTTCATTTCCATTGCTCCTTTGCTAGGATTTACGGGAACGGTCCAAGGTATGATCTCAGCCTTCGATTCCATCAAGGAAGCCAAGAACATTTCTCCGGAGATCGTTGCAGGCGGTATTTCTATCGCCCTGCTCACGACATTGTTCGGCCTTGTCGTGGCTATCATCCTTCAGGTTTTCTACAACTATTTCATCGCACGAATCGACAAACTCGTGGTTGAGATGGAAGAAAGTTCTGTGGAACTGATAGATTCACTGATCATGCTGAAGTCCGGGAAGAAAACCACATCGTGACCCCCGCTGACGGCATACAAGAAGGAGAAACCGCATGTTTCTAAAAAGAAGAATATCACGCGAAGCCGTAATACCCAGTAGTTCACTGGCGGACATTGCGTTTCTGCTTCTGATCTTCTTTCTGGTTACCACGACGATTGATGTTGACACGGGCATCAGTCTCGTAATGCCACCGTGGATTGAGGATGTTGAACAAGTCAAAGTCAAGTCCGAAAATATCGCGAACATCTTGGTGGACGAAGAAGGCAACTGCTTGCTTGATGATCAGATCGTCAGCATCCCGATGTTGAAGGATATCATGAAGGAAAAGATCAAAGCGAACGACAAATTGATCATCTCTTTGAAAACAGTTCGTGCAACACCGTACCGGATTTACATTGACGTGCTCGACGAGTTGAAACAGGCATACAACGAACTGAGGGACGAGTATTCTCTCAGCAAGTTCGGCAAGCCGCTCAGTCAGGTAACGGAAGCCGAGATGAAAGAGATCAGGAAAGCGATTCCGCAGCGGATATCCTTGGCTGAACCGGAAAAAGTGGATTAGAGGAGGATGCCACAATGAGATTTAAAAAGAAACGCGCGAATCCACAGCAAGAGATCCCGACAGCTTCCATGCCGGATATCATTTTCATGCTTCTGATTTTCTTCATGGTTACGACCGTGCTTCGGGAATACGACGTTCTCGTTAAATACGAATTGCCCGAGGCCGTTTCCGTGGAGAAAATAGAAAACAAGCGCCTGCTTTCGTACATCTGGATCGGCAACGATGAACGCATCCAGATCGATGACAGCATCCTGCCGGTCGAGGAAGTGATGAACGTTGCATACCATAAACGTTTAAGCAATCCCAACGTGATCATGTCGCTGCATATAGACAAGGGATCGCGTATGGGGGTCGTCCACGACGTGCAACAGCAATTGCGCAGGGCCGATGCATTGCGCATTAATTACTCCGCTCTTCGCAAATTGTAACAGGGTCTATCATAGTCCAATGGCAAACATCTTTCCGTGATGTTTGCCATTTTCTTTTCCTTCGAATAATACAATCGCCCATCTCCACGCGGAACGACGAAAGATGCGGCGACGAGATTTCATAATAACGAGGATACACATGAGCCTTAACGAACGGATCGTTGCTGATTTGAAAGAAGCCATGAAGACGAAAGACAAAATCAGGATTGATACATTGCGTTCCATCCGCGCGCAAATATTGGAATACGAAAAAAGCGGTAAGGGGGCAATCGCCGAAGAGGAGGAATTGAAGATACTGCTTTCCGCTGCGAAAAAGAGGAAAGAAGCCATCGAACAATTTCAGCAGGGAGGGCGCGATGACCTCGTTGCAGTGGAACAAGCGGAACTCGAAGTCATCCAGCAGTACCTTCCCGAGCAAATGGATGAAGCTTCCATCCGGCAAACAGTAAAAGAGCACATCGAACGCCTCGGTGTCACGGACATCAAGGACATGGGAAAAGTCATGGGATCACTCATGACGGAATTGCGAGGAAAAGCCGACGGAAAACTCGTGCAGCAAATCGTGAAAGAATTGCTCACCGGAGGAGCATGATTCCCGAGTCGTTTGCGACTGCATCACTAAAGCTCGATTTCCATGTCGTTCTGAGCCGCATCGCCGCATACGCCACGAGCGATCTCGGGGCCGAGGCGGTCTTGGCATTGCATCCACACACTGTGTTCGCGGAAATCCACGACGAGCTGGAGCGTACACGTGAAATGATGCAATTGCTCGCGGCCAACGACTCTCCACCCCTCGAACGAATCCATTCCATCGCCGCGATACTGCACACGGCATCTCTTCCGGGCAGCATGTTGACCGGCGAGGATATTCGAAAAATCTACGACGTCCTGACAACCTCTCGAATTCTCGCCGAGTTCCTCCACCGCCGAGCGGATAAAATTCCATATCTGTCCGGCCTGCGGAATTTTCTCTTCTACGACAAGGTGCTTGAGTTCCATCTGGATCGGGTTATTGATGAAGAAGGAAAGGTCCGCGACAAAGCCAGCAAGGAGATCGCGCGATTGCGACGGGAAATCATAGAGCAGACCGCGCGATTGCGGCATCGCCTTGAGATCATTCTGCGACAAGTTGCAAAGGAAAACCTCGCGCAGGATGATATTATCACCTTGCGTGACGGAAGAATGGTGATCCCGGTGAAAGCGGCGTTCAAGCATTCCGTAGATGGTTTTATTCACAGCGCTTCCGCGACCGGCCAGACCGTGTACATCGAGCCGGCGGAAACACTCGAGTTGAACAATTTCATTCGTGAATTGGAAATCGAGGAACAGCGAGAGGTTGCTTCATTGCTCTCGGAGCTTACGGCCCGTATCCGCGGTGTTGTGAATGACCTGGTGAAAACACTGGAAGCGCTGGCATGGATCGATTCTATTTACGCGCGCGCCCGATACGCAAGGGAACACGAAGCCGTTATTCCTGTCATCGATACGGATGTACTGACTATCAAGGATGGACTTCACCCGGTTTTGCTGGCGCGTAAGAAACGGCAGGAAGTAGTGCCGCTTACCCTCCGACTCGGCGATGAGTTCAATACTCTTCTCATCACGGGACCCAACGCGGGCGGAAAAAGTGTCGCGATTAAAACCGTGGGCCTCTTGGCGCTCATGGTGCAAAGCGGTATCCCCGTCCCGTGCCATGAGGAGTCAACGTTCCCGCTTTATCAGAAGATCTCTGTGGATATCGGGGACGAACAGTCGGTAGAAAACGACATCAGCACGTTCAGTTCCCACGTTCAATCCATGGTTTCAATTCTGGCGCGTATCGGCGGTCGGGAACTCGTGCTTCTCGACGAAATCGGCACGGGAACCGATCCGGCCGAAGGGAGTGCACTCGCTGCGGCAATCCTGGAAAAGCTGACGATCTCCGGTGCGCATGTCCTTGCGACTACTCATCTTGGCATGCTGAAAGGATTTGTCAACGAGTGCCCAGCGATGGAAAACGCCGCCATGGAATTCAACACCAAAACGCTCGAGCCGACGTACCGACTCCGCGTGGGATTCCCGGGCAGCAGCTACGCATTCGAAATCGCTCGCAGGCACGGTATGCC
>JAADGX010000248.1 GCA_013152135.1 Chlorobiota bacterium | reverse complement strand
TTCCGGGTAGCAGTACATTTTATCGATGGATTGCAAAACGTAGTTCCCCTGGATTCGCTTGAATTCCAGGACACAAGTGCAAGGCTTTTTACCCCGCCGAAAATCACGGTAGCGCCCCTTGCCGTAGAAAATCATGATCGTCTTTCCGAGGGTCTTGTACTCGCGAATAGTCTGTCCGAAATGATCGCGCAGCACGAGGTATGCTTCCGAAGGAATCAGGAGGCGCTCAAACCTCTGATCGATGTAGAAGTGAACGGCGTCGGGAATGAGCGCGACGCACGCGGCGGAATCCGATTTCAGGCTTTTAACGAACGTTCGCGCAAACGCCTTGAAGCGACTGTCCGACGACGAAGGAAGGGGCGGTGAAGCCACGGCGTTGCTTGAAAACAAAAGAAACCACGACGCCACGAGGACGGGGAACAGAACGGATTTCCTGTATGTCGAAGCCTTCACCATCGTTCATCGCAACCAGGGAGTAAAAAAAACATCCTGCTGCGCCAACGCGCCAGCCAACGTAAAATCACCACGCGGCTTTGAAAAAACAAGGTCTCGCGCCTGCGTATAGCATATTATTGAAACAACCACGCCACGAAGAATACCATTCAACCATGACGCGAAAAACCGCGATACGCAGACATCAAGTCCCTCGCATCCGTCCTTGTTCCAAGGAACGGATCAGCCGTTCGGAAACAGTTCCTTGTCCACGTTTTCCAACCGGGTCAGTTGTTCGGGCGATAGCGTTCTCTCGGCCATGGGAAAGAGGATATTGTCTTCCTTCTGGATATGATTGCGAAGCAAAGACACAATCTGCCGGGCGTTGGTATAAATATCCTCGAGTTTCTCACCGGGAGATTCCGCAGAGACATGTTCAAGGCTTCGATTCAGGTTCTCCAGCGCTTCCCATAACATCCTGTGTTCACTACGCATTACTCCCGTCGGTCCACCTGGTGGTAACACGCGTTCCATTTCGGGGAAGAGATATTCTTCTTCCCTTTCATTATGATTCCGAATATCGTTATCGATGAACGCCACGGCATTCCGAATGCGATTGTATTCTTCTTCAACGAACCCGTTGGATTGCAACCGGTTGGCCGCGTCATCGAGGATCGAAAGCGTGGCAAGGCCGTGCTGGTGTTCTTTCATGAGTCTTTCGAGGAAGTTGTTCATCATTGTATTTCTCCTGGTGCTGTTTGAGGACTGGATGGTTCCGGGGGGGCGTAACCGTAGTTGTGATCATAAATCGGTTTATCGATTTCCTGGATTCTTCGGCTGTACTCTTCCGGGGTGATGGAATTATTCCAGTACCCCGTGAGCATCCCAAACCCGGTAGTAAGTAGAAAAATAAGTACGACAATAGTCATAACCAGAACGGGTTTCACCCCTTTGAATTTTCTGTGCGCCTTCACTTCCAGCGCGTGGCCAACCGGGCAGACATCGACGCATTCCAGACACGTGGTGCATTCGTCCGACCACACCCGTTTGACTTTGTCCACTTTGATCGCGGACGGACAAACCTTCGCGCATTTCCCGCAATCGGTGCACGCATCGTCGTTCCGGGTGATCCTGAACGGGCTGAACAATCCCACGAAGCCGAGCAGCGCGCCATACGGACACAGGAAGCGGCACCAGAAATTTTTCACGAAAAGCGAGAGAACGGCGAGACCGGTTATCACGTAAATAGTCGTCGCGCTGGGCCTGGCAAAGAAAAGCAACATCTTCACATCGGCTACTTTATTGTACGGGCTGTCGAGGAAGGCCCGAAGATCCTGCGCGCTCATCTGGAAAAAGACAACCATGATCAGGAACCCGAGCATCAGGTACTTGAGCGAGCGCAGGGGAATATCGAGCCAGACCGGCAGAACAAAATTCCGTTTGAACAATTTTTTCCCGAACTCCCCGATATTCTCCGACAGGAAACCGACCGGGCACATCCAACTGCAAAAGGCTTTTTTGAAAACCAGCGACATGAGAATAATGGCGACAAGGATCACCATTCCCGCGGGGTGCACCGTGTGCAGAATCCCGGTCTGCAGGAAATACCACAAGGTCATCAGAGCGCTGATCGGCAGAAATCCTTCAACCCCTGGCGGACGCGGCGTGGGCGGTATCGCCGGATCAAGGCTGGTTTGATAAAACCGGATGAACTCCCAGCCAATCCACAGACAAAGCAGCACGAACGCTGCTTGAACAGCAAGACGCAAATGCTGCCCCTGTTTTGGTTTTAAGCGTTCAATAGGCTTTTTCATAATCTATTATCGACTCTTTTATCGAGTTAATGAAGAAAAAAACTCAGGAGTCCATGCCCAGGGATGCGATCTTGGATATGCTCTTTTCTTTTACATCGGCTATCGTTTCATCGGCCAGCATCTCGTATGCTTCCGTGCGGATTTTTCCCCACTTGTCGTGCACGGGACAAGGGTGCTCGGTCGAACAACCGGGAAACCCCAGGATGCACTCCGTGAAGATACTCATGCCGTCCAGCGCATTCACGATATCGATTAACCGTATTTCCTTCGGAGGACGACCGAGAACGAAGCCTCCCTTCGAACCTTTGTACGATTTCAGAATGCCCTTTTGGCTGAGCTGCTGGAGAATCTTGGCCAGGAAATGGACCGGTATTTGGAGCTTTTCCGCGACTTCCTTGATCAGGATACGGCGCCCTTCCTCCAACGTGGAGATGTACAGCACTGCCTGCAAACCGTATTCACATCCTTTACTAAATATTATAGACATCGATAACAGACTCCATTATCCTGTATCAAGATAGTAGTTGCCTCCTATTGAAGTCAAGGCGAAAGCCCTTTCCGAACGGCCGGTTCTTGTCCAGGCGCAATTCCGACCAAACCGGTGATCCGTCCTCGGGTCGTGCTCCTCGTTCCGTGGAACGTTTCTTCTGGCGAGTCCAGAAATTAATTGGTATATTTCGTAACCTCAACGGTGAGGAGCAGTATAATCCTTCCGCTCTCGACAACGATAATAATCCTTGATACAGTCATGAGACCAGCACGATTTCTCTTTTCAATCCTGATATGCATCCTTTGCACGGCTGTCCCTGCTTTTTCCCAAGGTTGGACCGTTCAATTCACTCAGACCACGGCCTTGTGGGCGCTGGATTTCGTCGATACCCAGAACGGCTGGGCGGTCGGAGAGCATCCGACCGGGGGAGGGCAGCCTCTTCCAGGCATGATCTTTGGAACCACTGACGGCGGCCAGAACTGGACCATGCTGATCCAGAACGTTCCTGTCATGAACCGGCATTTCTATGGCGTGGACTTCATTGATCACCTGAGTGGATGGGTGTGCGGCGAGCAGGGCACGATCATCTATACCAGCGACGGCGGTCAAACCTGGGCAGACCAGACGCCAGGAATCACTAGTGAAGACCTTAGCGACATCGTGTTCATCGACCCGTGGAAAGGCTTCGCCGTCGGCGGCAACAACGCCGGCATTTACTCCACCGACGGAGGCGCGACGTGGGATACGCTCACCAACCTGCCTTCCGGTAACGGATTGACGCGAATCCAATTCGTGCAGGGACGACTGTACACGTGCGGCGATGACGGCCAGCTCTATTATAGCGACGACCTGGGCATGTCCTGGTTTGACCGGTCGCTCGTAGGAGCCCCGCGAATCGAAGGAATGAAATGGGTTGACGTCAGCACGGGGTTCATCACCCTGCAATACGGTCAAATACTCATGACGGTGGACGGCGGCATGTCCTGGCGATCCATCTCTCCCGGCGGTTTCGGAAATCTCCACGCCGTGGATGCCATCGATCCCAACACGATCATCACCTCGGGACAGTCCGACCTGATTTTCCATACGTACGACGCGGGCGTCAGGTGGCATACCTACAGCACCGGTTTGAGGAATCGCGAGCTCCTCGACCTTGCGTTCGTAACGTCGCTCGACGCATGGTCGTGCGGCGGCAGGGACTTCGGTACGTTTCTGTCACGGGGATTCATCGCCAAATGGGACGGCCGGGCGCCCGTTATTTTCATGCCCTCTGTTCACAATTATGATACACTCCTGTGCGACGTTGACGACGTCGATACACTCAACGTGCGTAATCTCGGCAACAAGGACCTCCAATTGACAAGTTGGAGAACCGTGGGACCGAATCTCACGGAATTCTCCATCGTTGGACCATCCTTTCCCACCACCATTCCTCCCGGCGGCAACGTGGATCTCCTGGTGCGATGGAAGCCCGCCGGACTCGGACCCAAAACGGCCGAGTTGCAAATTTTCAACGACGATCCTATCCGCAGTCCACGCCGCGTGCATCTTACCGCGTATAAGGATTCCTCCGAAATCGGAATATCCCGAAGTTACATAGCGTTCCGCAATCTCTGCGTCGGCTACAGCCTGGAGGATTCAATAGACCTGTTCGCGTTCGGGACGGTGAACCCTGAACTCATCAGCATCACGAAAGTCAGCGGAGACGACGTCTTCAGCATCCTGGAACCGTCGACTCCACGCGTTCTGTCCTTTAAGAAATCGACAAAGATCAAGTTTCGCTTCACGCCGAAGAAGCTGAAGGACTACCAGGCGACGTATCGCATAACCGCCACGCCGTGCAACCGCGAACTGTACTT
Source organism: Chlorobiota bacterium (assembly GCA_013152135.1). Lineage (GTDB taxonomy): Bacteria > Bacteroidota > Ignavibacteria > SZUA-365 > JAADGX01 > JAADGX01. Next base: position 1,681 of record JAADGX010000248.1, on the reverse strand, counting down.
CGTGCTCTCCGGGCAGGGCGCCGCCACCAGGCTCGATGCCATGCCGCCCGTCATCGATTTCGGAAGGGTCGAACTCAAGGACAGTGTGTTCAGGGAAATCTACGTCACGAACCTGGGCAACTACGAGGCGAAAGTCACGCGTTATAAACTCTTCCCCGACTACCCGAACGTGACCCTGCGGGACAGTTCGCTCCTGCCGCTGAACCTGAAACCGGGTGAAAGCAAGAAGTACACGTTTGCCTTTGCCCCCGATTCCATTCACACGGTGAACGCCGTCCTCTGCATGTACTGGGACGAACCATGCCTGGATTCCGTCTGCATTCCCATCCGGGGACAGGGCGTCGCAGATCCACGCATCGAAACCGACGCGTATCTTCAATTTCCGCATAGTTTATGCGAGACCTCGCTTACGGATACACTGTGGGTGTACAACACCGGCCACAAGCGCCTGAAAATCACTTCCGCCGCGCTCGTCGGCGACGCGAAAGCGTCCTTCACGATTCTCGATCCTTCGATCCCGGTTTCCATCCCGCCCCTTGATTCCGTTGCGTTCGTGTTCAAAGTGAATCACGATAAGCCCGGACCCAAGGTCACGAGGCTGCGCCTCGTCCATAATGATTCGGTGAACAACCCGACGGAAGTTGTCCTTGTCGCCGACAAGGACGACGCCATCTTCAGTGTTCTGGGCGATACCGCGAGGGTGGAGCAGGTCTGCGTTGGAACGGATTTCGCGCGGAATTTCACGGTCAAGAACACGGGAACGGTTCCGATCAAGATCACTGCGATCAAGAATCTCACGAACAATATCAATTTCCAGTTCAGTGGTCTCTCCCCCGGCACCACGATAAAACCCGGCAAGTCCCGGCAATTGCGGATCACATTTTCACCGGTGACCCCCGGCATCCAGGTGCTCAAATTGCAGATATCCAGTTCACCATGCGATTTCCAGCACCTCATGACGATCACGATGCAGGGTATCGAAACGATGTTCAGCCGGAACCCGGCGACGTTGAACTTCGGCGACGTGCGGATCGGCGAGCAGTCGACCCTGCGCATCCATCTCCGGAATACCGGTGCCAACGCGCACGTCGCAAAGATCCTGATACGCCCCCCGGTGACGGGACTCAGCATTACGGGCGCTCCCAAAGCGCCGTTCACGTGGCGTGCAGGCATCCAGGACTCCATTGAAGTGAGATTCGCACCCGGCGCTGATGGCGCGATGAACACCGAGCTCCTGCTCATCGTCGATGCCGCCTGCCCGGACACGATTCGCATTCCCATCCTGGGAACGGGAACGACGTCGTACCTCGCGTTGAGTCGTTCCGCTCTTCCATTGCTTCTTGACGGCTGCGCCTTTGCGCCAGGATGTGATACGCTGGTGGTCACAAACACCGGTGTTTCCACGGTGCGGATCGATTCGCTCTTCATTCGCCAGGCTGGCGCTACATTCTCCTTGCAGTCGCCACCGGCCTTGCCGATGAACTTGTCCGGAGGGAATTCAAAGGTGCTCACCATTTGCGCGCAGCCGGGTTTCATCGGAGCCGAGCAGGGGCGATTGATCGTCGTCAGCGACGACCCGCAGCGCCCCCGCATCGAGTTGCCCTTGCTGGCCACGCGGGATTCGGTAAAACTTGAGATCGATCCGAGAACGATAGCGTTTGGCACCGCGGCCGCCTGCGAC
>JAADGX010000197.1 GCA_013152135.1 Chlorobiota bacterium | reverse complement strand
CGGTTGACAATTGTCTGGGAGAACGATTCAAAGCTGGACACCATTACGACGAATTTTCTCGACGACACGTACACCATTAGCGGACCCGCTCTCGATCCGAACGAATTCAATATTCAAGGCGGTCTTGCCGACCGCGCTTTCCTCTCCTTCGATATCAAGGATATTCCGCTCGGCTCCATTGTCAACAGTGTCGAAGTCTATGTCACACTCGACCCTGCACGGACGGTAAAGAACTATCGCGGTGTCGACTCGCTGCTCATCGTGGAACGTTTAGGGCCAAAAATGGACTCACTGGCTGGCACCGCTGCCCTTGGCAGATTCCGGGACACTACCGGCGTCTTCGTTTTTTATGGAACACCCCTCATCCAGGCTGTTCAGAGATGGGTCAACAATCCACAACGTAATTACGGATTCGTCATCCGGTCGTTTAACGAGGACAGTGACATCGACCGCTATGGTTTATTCGGCGCCGAGGCCGATTCGCTGACCCGGCCCCGTATCAAGATCCTTTACACGAGACAATTATAAACCTATCGTGATCCGCTACGTCTTCTTCATCGTTATTGCTTTGACATCATGTCTGCACGCGCAGAACGGCTCCACCGTGCTCTCGCGTTACGGAATCGGTGAACTTTCCCTGGGATCGACGGTGCGACAAATCGGGTTGGGTTCGATCGCCGCGCCCGTTCTCTCGTCGTATGACATTAACCAGGTGAATCCGGCTGGATGGACAACACTGCGGGCGACACGAATCCAGTTGCAGGTATCGGTGGAACAAACATCCACCGCCTTTGGCAACACGAACGTCTCCCGCTTGACTTCGGCTATTCAGGGCTTGCAGTTGGCGGTGCCGCTGCTGCCCAAACGCGGCATTACCTTCGTGCTGGGATTTCTCCCTGTATCCCGGATCAATTACAAGATTCACAAGACGACAATGGTCGGCGATCAACCAGCGGACGCGAAGTACAGCGGAACGGGGGGGCTCAGTCTCGTCCGTTTCGGAAGTTCGTATCGCCCTTTTCCCTGGCTTCACCTTGGAGCGTCTTTCGAATACCTGTTCGGCTCGCTGTCACGCGTTGCCGCCGTTGATTTTTCTTCCGCGAATTACCACGACACCAATCAACAGTTGGTTATTTCCCACGGCGGTCCTCGTGGAACACTCGGTGTCGTCCTGAGTGCTTTGCCGGGCTTGAACATCGGCGCCAGTTTCTCCACGGCCAGTCGCATTGCGGAAGACCGCACGCTTCAGCTCTCATACGTGGACCGGGACACGACGTTGACGCTCGGAACAGGGAAATTCGATATACCCGCCTCGTTTCACGTGGGCGCCACGTATCAACTGGGGTCGAGATGGATGATCGGTACGGAATACAGCGGACAGGACTGGAGTGCGACCGTACATGATAATCCGGAACAATTTCGCCTGCGAAACATGTATACTCTAGCTGCCGGAATTGAACACCAACCATCATCTGAAATGGCAGCATCGTTTATCGATCGGTTGGCATACAGATTTGGAACGTATTATCGGGTCATGAATGTTGAAATTAATGGAACAGCCATCACGGAAACGTTTATCACCGCGGGATTCGGTTTTCCCATCGGCACGTACACGCGCGGTGACATCGCCCTTTCGTATGGATGGCGCGGAAACGAGAACACTCCAACGGGTTACGATTCGATATTCCGCGTTTACTTTTCGATCAGCGCCGGTGAGTTGTGGTTCCAGACCAGACCGGGCGATGAGTAAAACCTGGAAGGAGAAACTGCCATGAAACGCCTTGTAATAATAATTGTTCTGCTCTGCGGGTTTGTCGGAGGCGCAGGCTCCGGCCTTGCCCAGGGGAATGGAAACCCGACCGCTAAAGGAGACGATCCGCAACTCCTGCAAAAGTGGAGCTTGTTCCTGGAATACGCCAAAATCAACGATGGTGTCGAGGCGCTGAAGTACGGGTGGCAAATCCTGGAATCTCACCCTGCACGGTTCAAAACGTTGCATCGCCGCATGATGAAAATCTATTCCGGGTTCCTCGATGCGAACCCTGAGAGTCCCTTGCGCGATGGATGGCGGGACAGCCTTCTCATCGTTGTCGATAACGCGATCAAGACGTTCCCGGATCGCGCCCCGCAGTACTGGCTACGAAAAGGATACTACCTCGAAGCATATTTCGACGGCAAGGAAGAAGAAGCTTTGAAGGCATATGAAAACGGCGTCGGTGAAAACTACGAAGCCGCGGATCCTTATTACCTGCTGCGGATGGCGATACTCTACGCGAAATTCAAGGATAACAACCCTGAATATGAAAGCCGCCTCATTTCCGTATCCCGAGCCATTCTGAAAAAAGACCCGAACAACGAGACGGCGCAGTCCCTTTTGAAATCCGCGATTACGGATCCAGATCAATACATTGCGGTGCTTCGCGACGCCTACCAGGCGGATCCCGACAATGTCCAGAAATTGTACGATCTCGCCGTGAGTTTCGTGGAAATGGCGAAGGATCACGACAGCGCGTACGTGTACTTCAAAAAACTCACGGAACTGAAACCCGATGTTTTCAATTATTGGAATCGCCTCGGTATAAGCGCCGCTTACCTGGAAAAATACAGTGAAGCGGAACGAGCTTTCCTTCAAGCCGCCAAGTTGGACCCTTCCTCCCGCGACGTCTGGATCAACCTGGCCAAGAACGCGTTCAGCAGCAGCAAATACCCCAAGACCCGCACCTACGCCGAAAAAGCTTTGAAAATCAAGCCCAATGACGGGGAGGCATACCTGCTCATCGGGCAGGCGTATGCGGAGCAAGTGCGTTCCTGCGTCATGAAACGCGGAGGATGGGACAAGGTAACATTTGACGATCGCGTCGTGACAAGGCTTGCCATCAACACGTTCAAACTGGCAGCCAGGGACGAAACGGTCCGGTCTCGCGCCAAGGAATTGATCGCAAGCTGGAAGACACTTCTTCCGTCACGCGAGGATCTGTTCGTGCGCCACCTGAACCCCGGCGATACGTACAAGCCGAAAGACGCCTGCTACTCCTGGATCAATCGCGTCGTAAAACTGTAGCGCCCCGCATGCCCATGATAGCGCTGGCTTCCGATCATGCCGGATACTCCTTCAAGGAGCGAACCAAAGAACTCCTCGATAAGCTCGGGTTCTCCTGGAAAGATTACGGGACCCATTCGCCCGAGCGAACGGACTATCCGGATTATGCCCACGCCGCCGCGCGCGGAATCCTGTCCGGCGAATGCGACAGGGGTATTTTCATTTGCGGCAGCGGAATCGGGATCGGGATGGCGGCGAACAGGCACCCCGGCATCCGCGCCGCCATGTGCCAGATCGTCGAAGCAGCCCGCCTTTCCCGGCTTCACAACGACGCCAACGTGCTGACGCTGGGCGAGCGGCTCGTAACGTGGGACACCGCCGAGGAGATGATTCGCGTCTGGCTGGAAACGCCGTTTGAAGGCGGACGACACGTGGAACGAGTACGCAAGATAGATCTCTGATCGCAAGGGCCTTTCAGCTCCATAACCGGAAACACCTTACTGACGACCACATAACAATCACAAGCCGAAGTCCGTCATGGAACATTTAGCCAAATCCGACCCTGAAGTTTACCAGATCGTTGAAAAGGAAATCGAACGACAAGTCACCAGGCTCCAGTTGATCGCTTCCGAGAATTACGCCAGCCCCGCAGTCCTGGAAACAGCCGGCACCGTTTTGACGAACAAGTACGCCGAAGGCTATCCGGGGAAACGCTATTACGGAGGCTGCGAGTTCGTCGACATGGCCGAGAACCTCGCCCGGGAGCGCCTTGCCGAATTGTTTGACTGCGAGTACGTCAACGTGCAACCGCATTCGGGCTCCCAGGCAAACCTGGCCGTGTATTTGACGTACGTCAAACCGGGCGATACCGTTCTCGGTATGAGCCTTGCCCACGGCGGTCACCTTACGCACGGTTCACCGGTCAATTTTTCCGGAAAGCTCTACAACATCGTTTCCTACGGTGTCAGTCGTGAAACAGGCGCCATTGATTTCAACGAGGTCGAGGATGTCGCCTTGCGCGAAAAGCCGAAGATGATCATCGTCGGCGGCAGCGCGTATTCCAGAAATATTGACTACGAGGCGTTTCGGCAAATCGCCGATAAAGTGGGAGCATTCCTGTGGGCGGATATCGCTCACCCGGCCGGTCTCATTGCCAAGAAGCTTCTCAACGATCCCCTGCCCTGGTGCGACGTGGTCACGACGACCACTCATAAAACCCTTCGCGGTCCCCGTGGCGGCGCGATACTGATGGGCAAGGATCGGGAGAACCCGTTCGGCGTGGTTGCGCCCAAGTCGGGACGGGTGAAGATGATGTCGGAACTGATCGACAGCGCCGTCATGCCGGGAGCGCAGGGCGGACCGCTCATGCACATCATCGCGGCGAAAGCGGTCGCGTTTCGCGAGGCACTGCAACCGTCGTTCCAGTCCTACGCCGAACAAATCATCAAGAACTCCCGTGCGCTCGCGGAAGCGCTGGTGAAAAGGGATTTCAACCTCGTTTCCGGCGGCACGGACAACCATCTCATGCTGGTCGATCTCCGCAACAAGAACATCACGGGAAAGCAGGCTGAGAACGCCCTGGAAAAAGCCGGAATCACGCTCAACAAGAACATGGTTCCGTTCGACGACAAGTCGCCCTTCGTAACCAGCGGCATCCGCATCGGGACGCCGGCGGTGACCACGCGGGGCATGAAGGAGCAGGACATGGAATTCATCGCGGAAAAGATCGACGACGTTCTAAAAAACGTGGACAACGATACCTTCCTCGACGCTGTCCGGGTGGAGGTCAACGAGTTCTGCCGGAAGTTCCCCTTGTATGCTGACCTCTGATCGTTCCCCGGCAAAAAGCATATTTACCGCGACCGTTTTCCCGACGGAAACGGTCGTTTTGTTTTTGCACCGACATTCCCGAACGGGATGAAAGATGAGCCCCGTATCAATTGGGACAATTTTCGTACCTTTTGCGATGAGTCGCTTGCACCAAGGTGGTCATTTATGAGCCGTGATGAGATACCAATATTAGCATGACAGACGAGCACGAACACATTCCCGCTCCCGGCTCCGATTCCGGCGACGTTCCGAAACCGGAAGAGGAGATTGGTTCCGAACCCGAAGTGGCGGCGGATGAAGAAAATTCATCCACGGGAAAGGAAATGTCCTTCCTCGACCACCTCGAAGAACTTCGCTGGAGAATCATCTGGTCGCTGGTAGGAATCGTGGCCGGGGCTGCCATCATCTGGATTTTCAAGGACTACGTCATGGACGACTTCCTGCTTCGTCCCGCCATCAAGTACAACATCAAGCTGCAGAACCTGCGTCCGTTCGGCCAGGTTTTTCTCTACATGCAAGTGGCGCTCATGGGAGGCGCCATCATCAGTATTCCCAACATCCTCTACCAATTCTGGCGGTTCATCTCACCGGGCCTGTATTCCCATGAACGGAAATACATTTCGTCCATCGTTATTTTCTCGTCCCTGTGTTTCCTGGCGGGAGTGGCATTCGCTTACTGGGTACTGATGCCGACCGCGTTCAAGTTCTTCGCGTCGTTCGGCAGCGAAAACATCGAGAACATCATCGCCATCGACGAGTACTTCAGTTTCCTGTTGAGCGTCATGCTCGGCGCGGGGCTCGTATTCGAAATGCCGATGGTGTCGTTTTTCCTGTCCAAGCTCGGGATACTCACGCCGGCGTTCATGCGGAAGTACCGGCGCCATGCCGTGGTCATCATTTTCATCGCGGCTGCCGTCTTGACTCCCGGCACCGATCCCATCAGCCAGATCATGCTTGGAATACCCCTCGTCCTTCTCTATGAAATCAGCATCTATATCAGCAAAGTCTCGTATAGAAAAAGAAGAGCACGGAGCAATGATGATCAGGAAGAGTAAGGCAGAACCGTGGAATCCATAGTCCGACTCCGGCAAATAACGGCACCCATCAGCAGCGAGCTCAAAACGTTCGAGCGTTCGTTCAGGATGGCCATGCAATCGCAGGTGGGCCTCGTTGACATTATCACCCGCTATATTATCCGGCAGAAAGGCAAACGCGTGCGTCCCATCCTCGTCCTGCTGACAGCGGCGGCCTGTGGCGGCATCAACGAACGCAGCTACCGTGGAGCGATCCTGGTGGAACTGCTTCACACCGCGACCCTCGTCCACGACGACGTGGTAGACGGCAGCATGGTGCGCCGGGGGTTGGCCTCCATCAACGCAATCTGGAAAAAAACAAGATTTCCGTCCTCATGGGGGACTTCCTCCTTTCGCGCGGGCTTATCGTCGCCATGAGCAACGGGGATTACGATTTCCTGGAAACGACGACCGACGCGGTTCGGCGCATGAGCGAGGCCGAACTCTTGCAGATTCAGAAAATGAGAAAATTCCAGATTGACGAGGAAACCTATTTTCGGATAATATCGGACAAGACCGCCGCCTTGCTTTCGACGTGCTGCGAAATCGGCGCAACGAGCGCCACCGATGATGCTGAACTGCGGGCGCAGATGAAGCAGTTCGGGGAAAACATCGGCATCGCGTTCCAGATACAGGACGATCTTTTCGATTACCTGGGGAAGGAATCAACCGTGGGCAAACCGGTAGGCGCGGACATGAAGGAGAAGAAGTTCACGCTTCCCTTGATTCATGCCATGAACAACGCCCCGCGCAAGGAAGTCCGGGCGATTCTGCGCCTGATGAAAAACGGCCTGCCGAAATCCGACATCCGGAAAGTGGTGGAGTTCGTGGACAAGTATCATGGAATCGAGTATGCGCGCCAGTGGGCAGAGGAGTACATCGCACGCGCCCGGAAAAACCTGGCCTGTCTCGAACCATCGCCCGTGAAAACTTCGCTGGAAGACATCACGAGTTTCGTTATCCAGCGCACGCGCTGAGACCCTGCTTTGTTAAAACAGACGAGGAAATCTGAAGGTATGTACAAGAGATACGTGATTCTTGCCCTGGCAGTGGTGCTGGCGGTTTCCGCGTTCGCCCAGGAGCAGCCGCTGCGCCCGATGACCTTCGAGGACATGTTCTCGTTCGGTAGAGTATCCGATCCCCGGATTTCTCCGGACGGCAAGTACATCTGCTACGTAGTGACCAGCTACGACCTGGAAAACAATTCCTCCAACAGCGACATCTATCGCGTTCCCCTCGGCGGCGGGACGCCTCTCCGGCTCACTACAAGCCCCAAGAGCGACGCTCATCCCCGGTGGTCACCGGATGGTCTGACTATCGCGTTCATCTCCTCCCGGACGGGCAAACCCCAGGTCTGGCTCATGAACAGCGACGGCACCAACCAGCGCCAGCTCACCTTCCTTTCCACGGGTGCGTCGGGCGTGGAATGGTCGCCGGTGGGCACCCATCTTGTCTTTGCCTCCACCGTTTATCCCGATTGCCCCGATGACGACTGCAACCGGAAGCGCGACGAGGCGCGCGCGCAAAGCCACGTCAAGGCGCGGATCCTCACCTCGCTTCCGTACCGGGTCTGGGACCACTGGCGTGACGATAAGGTCAGTCACGTGTTCGTCGTTCCGGTGCACGGGGGCGCTCCCCGCGACGTGACGCCCGGACCGTACGACTCCCCTCCCATCGACCTTGGCGGTCATCCCGATTACGCCGTCTCGCCCGACGGCCTGGAAATCGCGTTTGTCCGCAACACGTCGTCCATGCTGGCCACCAGCACCAACAACGACATTTTCATCGTGAATATCGACGGCGGGAAACCGGTCTGCATCACAAAATCCAACAAGGCGAACGATAACAACCCGGTCTATTCCCCCGACGGGCGGTACATCGCCTACCGGGCCATGTCCCGCCCCGGATATGAATCGGACAAGTATTCCCTCATGGTGTACGACCGCAAGAAGAAGGTTACCATCAATCTCACCGATGGCGTGGATCGCTCGGTGGCGGAGATCATCTGGTCCCGCGACGGCAAGAACCTCTTCTTCAGCGCGGAGGAAGAAGGCTACCGCGCCCTGTTCCAGGTGCCGGTCAACGGAGGCGACGTCCTTCGCCTGTTGAAAGGCGTCGTGCAGATCACGTTCGTCCAGGATCAGACAACGCTTGACCTCGGCACGTACCGCACGAATTTCCAGATTGCCCCGGATGGAAAAACGTTCGTGTTTCTCGGGCAGCGCATGAACTACCCCCCCGAGGTCATGTCCATGCTCTACGACGGAACGAAAGTGACGGACTTCCGGCAAGTGACGTTTACCAACGACGCGCTTCTCCGCCAGTTGGACCGGCCCGCGCCCGAATCGTTTGCGTTCAAGGGCGCGCGAAACACAAAAGTCCAGGGCTGGCTTCTCCGTCCACCGGGATTCGAGGAAGGCAAGAAGTACCCCATGCTTTTCCTGGTGCACGGCGGTCCCCAGGGAGCCTGGCGCGATTACTTCCACTACCGCTGGAACCTCCTGCTCTTTTCCTCGTGGGGATACGTTGTCGTTGCCATCAACCCTCGCGGTTCCGTAGGATTCGGGCAGAAGTTCACGGACGAGATCCGCGGTGACTGGGGCGGCAAGCCCTACCAGGACTTGATGAAAGGACTCGACTACGTGTTGAAGAAATACAAGTTCATCGACAAGAAACGCATCGGCGCCGCCGGGGCCAGCTACGGCGGATACATGATGAACTGGTTCCTCGGGCACACCAGGCGCTTCAAGGCCATCGTCAGCCACGCCGGGGTGTACAACCTCGTCAGCATGTACGGCGCGACCGAAGAGCTTTGGTTCCCCGAGTGGGAATTTCGCGGAACGCCGTGGACGAATCCCAAGATGTATGCCAAGTGGTCTCCCCACCGCTTCGCGGCCAAGTTCTCGACCCCGACGCTGGTATCGGCGGGGGAACTGGACTTCCGCGTGCCGGTGACGCAAAGCATGGAACTGTTCACCGCCCTCCAGCGCCGCAAGATCCCCTCGAAATTTCTCTACTTCCCGGATGAAGGCCACCTCATCCTGAAGCCTCAGAATGCGCGTTTCTGGTACTCCGAAGTCCGGAAGTGGTTTGACAAGTACCTGAAGTAGGCGCCCGGTGAAGTCTCGCCGGAACGAAAAACAGCTCCCGCCGGAATCCGGTTCGTGATCGCCCTGCAGAACATATCGGTTCGATTCTCGGAGACGTTCCTCTTTCAGAACGCCTCCTTTCACATCGGTACGCGCGACCGCATCGCCATCGTCGGCCCCAACGGAGCCGGAAAAACCACCCTCATGAAAATCATCGCGGGCTTGATGACACCCGAGTCGGGCCGGGTTATCAAGTCGCGCGACACGACGACCGGCTACCTGCCCCAGGACGGCGTCCACCATTCCGGACGATCCCTCCTGGACGAGGCGCTTTCAGCCTTTGCCGACATCAAGGAACTGGAGGCGAAGGCGGAACGTGTTCGCCGGGAGCTTGAAGAGCAAGCCCGCGTACGATCGGCCGATGATCCTCTTCTCATCGAGCTGGCACACGACCTGGGCGAGATCCAGCACCATCTCGAACACCGGCGCGCATGGGAAATAGAGACCCGTGCCAGGCAGGTCCTGGCCGGGCTGGGATTTTCAGAACGCGATACAGAGCGCGACACGACGGAGTTCAGCGGCGGGTGGCAGATGCGTATCGCTCTGGCCAAACTCCTGCTCCTCGAGCCGCGGGTTCTTCTCCTCGACGAACCGACCAACCATCTCGACCTCGAATCGCTGGAGTGGCTGGAAGCGGAGCTGAAAAACTACGACGGCGCGCTGATTCTCGTCTCGCACGACAGGCGATTTATCGACAACATTGTTTCCCGCACATATGAAATCGA
>JAADGX010000282.1 GCA_013152135.1 Chlorobiota bacterium | reverse complement strand
TCCTTGTGCTCATATCCCGGTTCGCGGAGATGCACGTGCATGTCGCAGAATCCCGGCGCCGCGATGGCTTCTTTCAGGTCGATCGTTTCCACGGAGGATGGAGCGATTGGTTTGCCGATCGAGCTTATCGTTCCGTTTTCGAGGAGGATGTCCGCGATTTCATCGCGCCCGCTGACCGGGTCCACGATGTGGGCGTTTTTGAATAGTACTGAAGTCATGAATCGGATTCCTTTCTCGTTCCCAGCAAGTAGAGGATGGCCATCCGCACCGCCACGCCATTGGTCACCTGGTCCAGGATGATGGAGGCAGGTCCATCGGCCACGTCCGAGCTGATTTCGACTTCCCGGTTGAGCGGCCCGGGATGCAGGACAAGGGGTGGATTCGACAGGCCTTCCAACCGCCGCCACGTGATGCCGAAGGTCTCCCGGTATTCGCGGAGCGAAGGGAACGCCGCTCCCGCCTTGCGCTCGAGCTGGATGCGCAGCACGTTGATGACATCGCTGAAGTGCAGCGCCTCGTCGAGGTTTGTGAACACGCGCACGCCAAGGCTCTCCACTTCGTGCGGGAGGAGACTCGGCGGACCGCACACGGCCACGTTGGCGCCCATGGTTTTGAGCCCGAATATGTTCGAGCGAGCCACGCGCGAGTGCGCGATATCCCCGATAATACAGACGTTTAGTCCTTCCAGGGCTCCGGTTTTTTGCCGGATGCTGTACATGTCCAGCAAAGCCTGGGTGGGGTGTTCGTGGGCTCCATCGCCGGCGTTGATGAACGAAGACGTGCACATCCGGCTGAGAAAATGTGGCGCTCCCGGAACCGAGTGCCGCATGACCACCATGTCCACCTTCATCGCTTCGATGTTGCGCGCGGTGTCGAGCAGGGTTTCTCCCTTGTTCACGCTGCTGGTACTTGCGGCGAAGTTCACGACGTCGGCGGACAGGCGGCGTTCGGCCAGTTCGAAGGAGACGCGTGTACGGGTACTGCTCTCGAAAAAGAGGTTGACGATGGTCGTGCCCTGGAGCGTAGGGACTTTCTTGATGGGCCGGTTCAAGACTTCGAGAAACGACGGTGTGGTGTCCAGGATGAGCTGAATGTCTTCCTTCGGTACGTTTTCCAAGCCCAGCAGGTGTCGGATTGATAAGGCCATGTATCAGTCTTTTCCTGGTTGTTGATGATCCGGTGTTTCGACCAGCAGGATCGCGTCCCGCTCGTCGATTTCCTTGACCAGTACGCAAATTTCCTCGTGCTCAAGGGTCGTGACGCTTTTTCCCGTGAAGTCAGCCCGGATGGGGAGTTGCCGGTGACCGCGATCCACCAGGATTGCAAGCTGCACGCACGCGGGGCGTCCGAGGTCGGCCAGGGCGTCGAGCGCGGCCCGTGCCGTGCGCCCCGTATACAGTACGTCGTCCACGAGAATAACGGTTTTGCCGTCGATGTCGAAAGAAATCTCCGTCGTATGTGGCAGCGGCTGTTTCAGGTGTCCGCGCACGTCGTCGCGATACATGGTGACATCGAGGACGCCGAGGGGCACGGTCACGTCTTCCACCTCTTCGAGATACGCGGCCAGTCGCCGGGCGATGTACTCGCCTCTCGTCCGGATACCGATAAGTACCACGTTTTCCAGTGTCTTGTTGCGTTCCAGGATTTCGTGGGCGAGCCGGGATATCGTACGGGCGAATCCCAGTTCGTCGGCAATAGTCTCGATAATCTTCATCAGCGTTCCATTTCCGGTCGTGGATGACAGGGCAAATCCGAGAGATGACGGCGCACGACGTCGAGCGCGGCCTGGGCGGCGCGTTCTTTGACCCGCCGGCGGTCGGTACCGAAGCGGTACCGGAACGCGCGGGTCCTGGCGCCCGATGCAAAACCCACCCAGACGAGGCCGACCGGTTTTTCCGTTGACCCGCCGGTGGGTCCGGCGATACCGGTTGTGGATAGCCCGAGGTCGGCTCCGGTCACAGCGCGGGCGCGTTCGGCCAGTTCCAGCGCCGTTTCCCCGCTGACGGCTCCATGCGTTGCAATGGTTTCCGCCGGAACCTGCAAAAGATCGATTTTGCTCTTGTTGCTGTAAGCGACGACGTCCGCCTGGAAATAACGGGAGGAGCCGCTGACGTCGGTGATGCGGTCGCCGATAAGACCGCCCGTGCATGATTCCGCCACGGCCAGTGTCAACCCGCGTTCCGTAAGCAGTTTCCCGACGGTTTCCTCGAGGGTAATCGTCCCGGAACCGATGATAAAAGCACCGATACGTTCCCGGATTGCCGCTTCACAGCGGTCAAGGAGAGAAGCGCCTTCGTTGCCAGGCGGCGCCGGACTCGTGATGCGAATGCGCACGCCGGTTGTCGCGGGCAGAAACGCGAACCGGATGCCGGAGAATTCGTCTTGAACGTCCTTGAGGTACTCGTCGATGCGAGATTCCGGCAGCCCCGTGGTGACGAGGGTTTTTGTCCGGACAGGTGTTTTCAGCAGAGGTATCAGGCGAGGAAGCAATTGCCCGGTGAACATTGGTTTCATCTCGTGCGGCACACCGGGAAGGAAGGCAACGACTTTCTCTTTTTCGGAGAAAAACATGCCTGGCGCGAGACCGTTGGTGTTGCGTAGAGGAATGCAGTTTTCCGGGAGCCTGGCCCGGAGAAGATGCCCGGCGTTCGGTTGCTTGCCAAGCCCCGCAAAAAAAGCGTGTATATCGGCTGCAATAACCGGGTCCTCGCGGAGGTGAGCATTGAAAAAACGAACGACGGCAGTCAAGCTTACGTCGTCAGGGGTGGAGCCGAGCCCGCCCGTGGCAACGGTAACGTCGCTGTGCTCCCGGGCTTCCCGCAGGGCGGTCACGATTTCTTCGACCCGGTCCGGGATCGTGGTCACCCTCCGAACCTGGAAACCGGCCGCGGTTAGTTGCTCGCCAAGCCAGGCGGCGTTCGTATTGACAACCTGCCCGTTCAGCAGTTCGTCTCCAATTGAAATAATTTCTACGTTCATGTTCCCGCTTGATCTATCGGCAAAAGATATCAAAGGCGGGGAGTAATTCCAACTGGAGAGCATCGTCGAGGGGATGGCCGGAAAAATACTCTTCGGTTCCGAACGGAGCGGGCTTGGATATAAACTTGTGAAGGATTAGCTTTCTTTGATGATATTTTTCATGTCTTTCGTTCTGGCAGGAGGATTTTTTGAAAGAGTATTCAGCCGAAAACATCCGAAACATCGCCGTAATCGGGCATAGCGACTCCGGAAAGACTATTTTCGTGGAAGCCGCCATGTTTGACACCGGTGTGACGAATCGTATTGGTCGCATTGAAGACGGAACGACCATTTCCGATTATCATCCTGACGAAATAAGCAGGCAAATAAGTATCAACAGCACGTTGCTGAGTTGTGAATACCACAACACGAAACTGAATTTTATCGATACGCCGGGGTTTCCGGATTTTGTCGGTGAAGTGACGTCCGCGTTGCGGGTAGCGGATGCGGCCCTGCTGGTATTGAAAGCTTTCGAGGGCGTGGAAGTGGGCTCCGAGCTGGTCTGGAAAAACGCCGCGAAGTACAAGACGCCGATCTTTTTCGTGGTGAACAAGATGGACCACGCGAATGCCGATTTCAACGCCGTGCTTGAGGCGGCAAAGTCGGCTTTCGGAACCGATGTCATCGCCGCTCAGATACCCCTCAACAAGGGAGAGCATTTCGACCAGGTCATCGACCTGATCCGGATGAAGTTGCTTACGTTTTCACAAGATGGAGACGGGAAGTACACGGAGACCGATATTCCCGCGGAGCATCTGGACGAGGCGAACGCGCGCCGCGACGAACTGGTTGAGAAGGTCGCGGAATCGAGCGAAGAACTCATGAACCTGTTTTTCGAACACGGGACATTGCCCGAAGAGGATTTGCGTCGGGGGTTCCGGTCTTCCATGCAGCACCGGCAGATATTTCCCGTGTTTTGTTGCTCCGCTCTTCACAATCGCGGCGTCAGTCGAATACTGGAATTCATTTCCAATTTCGGCCCGACACCGCTTGAGCATGGCAGCGCCGTGGGCCGCCATCCGGACACGGGTGAAGAAATCGTCGTCGAGGCGAAAGCTGATGGGGAACCGGTCCTGTTCGTATACAAAACGGCCACCGAGTTGCACGTGGGCGAGATGAGTTTCTTCCGTGTGTACAGCGGCATGATCACATCGGGATTGGAACTGGTCAACCGGCGCACGGGCAAGATCGAGCGCATCAACCAGGTGTACGCGGTCAATGGAAAGGAGCGGAAAGAGGTACCGCGCCTTGTAGCGGGCGACCTTGGCGCCGTGGTCAAGCTGAAAGAGACGCGCACCAACGACACCCTGAGTTCGAAGGCGTTTCCTGTCATACTTCCGCCGATCGAGTTTCCCGAACCGATCATCACCGGCGCCATTAAACCCAAGAGCAAAGGAGACGAGGACAAGATCAGCACCGCTTTGAAGATACTCCACGAGGAGGATCCGAACTTTCTGTACAAGTACGACGACGAGACGCACGAAACGGTGATCAGCGGGCAGGGAGAAATCCACCTCGACGTCATGGTCCAGCGTTTGAAAGAACGTTTTTCGGTGGACGTCGACCTGAGCCAGCCCAGAATACCTTATCGCGAGACAATTCGCGGAAAGACGGAAGTTTCCTACAAGCATAAAAAGCAAACGGGCGGAGCGGGGCAGTACGGCGAGGTATATCTCCGCCTGGAGCCTCTTCCTCGCGGCAGCGGCTACGAGTTCGTGAATGCCATCGTGGGAGGCGTTATCAGCGGCAAGTTCATTCCCGCCGTGGACAAGGGCATTCGGGAAATCATGGAACGTGGCGTGCTGGCGGGCTACCGGGTGGTGGACGTGCGCGTAACGTTGTTCGACGGCTCGCAACACTCGGTGGATTCCAACGAGATATCTTTCAAAACAGCCGCGATCATGGCGTTCAAAAAAGGGTTCCTTGATTGCAAGCCGATATTGTTGGAGCCGGTATACGAAGTCCAGGTAACAGTTCCCGAGGAGTACATGGGCGATGTCATGGGTGACGTATCTTCCCGGAGAGGCAAGATCCTGGGCATGGACACCGACGGCCATTTCCAGATCATCAAAGCCTTGATTCCCTTGGCCGAGCTCTATCAATACGCCACGAGCCTGCGTTCCATGACCCAGGGGCGAGGAATTTATACGAGGCGCTTCTCCCATTACGAGGAGATGCCGCCCGACGTTCAGAAAAAGATTATTGAAGAAGCACAGAAAGCAAAGGAAAACGAATCGTGATGCGTTCCATTATCGTTGGTTTCGGTTTTCTTGCTGTAGCCATTGCGGCGCTCCCGCTCCAGGCCCAGATACTGGAAGGACAGTCGCAGGGGGGAGGCAGGGGAGCGGCCATACGTACCGGCGGAGCATATTATGATTTCGGAAGCGAGACGGGCCTCAATTTCGACGTGAGCATATGGGGATTCGTCAACAATCCAGGGCGTTACCGAATTCCCAGCAACATGAATCTCCTGGATCTTTTTTCCTATGCCGGTGGATTTCGCGAAGGCGCTTTCCTGGACCGGATCAAAATCATCCGCAGGCCTTTGGATGACGACAACCAGACGATGGTGAAAAAGGTCTTCGAGGTGAATCTCGAGCAATACCTCGAACTTTCCGACACGGAAAAGTCGATGGCGGAGTTGAAGTTGTACCCTAACGACATTATTCTCGTGCAGGGTGAGACGCCGAAACCCACGATCGACTGGATATTGCGACTGTTGCAGACACTGGTAGCCATCAGTTCATTGATGACCGCTACGATTGTCGTCGTTAATGCACTGAAATAGACGAGGCCAGTGCATTTACCGTCGCGTGAGACGGCAACGTCCTTGCGCGATGCGCCCAAAGGTGGATAAATGCAGCCTGGAAAAATGACTTTTACGAGACCGGAGAGGGACGTACTTTAGAAACGCATTGCAACCGTTGTTTCTGATGCGTATATTCACCGAACAATAATCTAATCACTATCGCTTTATCGTTACCGCGCTTAAATGACTGATTCACGCGAACAATTCAACCAACAATTCCAGGAATACCTTCGCATTCTTTACGAGGGGAAATGGTGGATCGTCATCATCTTTATCGTCGTTGTTGCATCCACGTGGATATACACGTTGCAACAGGATGATATTTACGCCTCGCGAACGACGATTCGATTGAAGCGTTCGCTTGACATTCTCAATTCACCCTCCATGTCGTTCGGATCGGAGGGACTCGGTTGGGGCGCGGAACGGATACTCAACAATGAAATCCGCATCATCAAGAGTCGTACGATTGCCGACAAGGTGGCGGAGAAACTGTTGCAGCGGCTGCCTGCAGAGCGGACCAAGCAGGACACGCTCCCCCGCGGTCGCGTCCGAGCACCTTGCGCAAGATTGCCCGCAGTCTCGGTCTCGAACCATACGGTATTCAGTTGGGCGTCATGCAGCTCGATACCTCGTCCGCGGTGGCGTCGAAGGAAAAAATCGCCAGCCGGATCAAAGCGCAAATGAACGCCAAACCGGTGGAAGGCCTGGACTTTATAGCCATTACCGCGGAAAGCACGTCGCCCGTTGAGGCGGCTCTTATTGCCAACCTTACCGCGGAAGCCTACCAGGAATGGAATCTCGAGAGTTCCAAGCGGGCGGTGAAGCCCGCCCGGGACTACCTGGAAGAACAACTGAGCCTCAAACGGGATTCATTGCGGGAGGCGGAGCAGGAACTGACGCGCTTCCAGGAATCGACCGGTATCGTGAGTCTCGACGCCGAGAGCCAGCAACTGGTTTCCCAGTTGAGCGGTTTTGAGGCCCAGCGCGATCAAAAGGCTATCGAGTTGACGGCCGAGCGGAATACTCTGAATGAGCTTCGTCGTCAATTAGCGGATATCGAACCCACGCTTCCGCAGTCGATGACGGAGACCTCGGATCCCATCTTGCTGAATCTCCAAACGGAGAAGGCACGGATGGAGCAGAAAATTACCGGCGCCGAAATTGCCCGGAAAAACAGTCGAGGCAATGACGAGCTTGAAGGATACTATCAACGTCTCGTCGAGACCACTAAGGCCAAGATCAACGACATCGATTCGAAGATCAAGGAACGTACTTCCAAAATGATCAAGGAAGGCGGCATCCGCCAGACGTCCATCGCCGGCGCGCGGGAGCTGTATCAGAAGATCATTGAAAAGGAAATCGAAATCCAGGGGTTGCAGGTTACACTCGATGAGCTCAACAAGACGGTCCAGGAATATTCCAAGAAATTCGAAAAAATCCCGCAGCAAAGCATTCGCCTGGCGCGACTGGAAAGGGTACGGCAAGGATATTCCAAGCTGTTCGAATTACTCAACGACAAGTACCAGGAAACGTTGATCAACGAGCAGACGACGGTCGGAAACGTGGAAATAATCGACAACGCATCGGTTCCTGCTTCGCCTGTTCGGCCCAACAGGCCGATGAACATGTTGATCGGCGTCATCATCGGGCTGGGGTTGGGGATCGCGGTGGCGGTGGGATTGAATTACCTCGACAATACCATCCGCACTCCGGAAGACGTGGAAAAACGCGGCTGCACCGTGCTGACGTTCATACCTCCTCTTGGTTCGAACGGTAAGATGAAACGCCCCGAAAGCCTTGTCACGGTAGCTTCGGCGCAATCACCGGCTTCGGAGGCCTATCGTACGCTGCGGACCTCTATTGACAATCTGCTGAACCTGCAAAACGAGTGCGCGATAGTGTTGGTCAGCAGTCCCGCTCCCAAGGAAGGAAAATCCACCATCGTCGCCAACCTGGCCGTGAGCAGCGCCCAGGCGGGACGACGAGTGCTGTTGATCGATGCGGATATGCGAAGGCCGGTACAGCATTCCATCTTTGAAGCGGAGCGCGAACCGGGGCTTTCGGAATGCTTGGTCGGTGGCGTGAAGGTCAACAATTGCATCCGCAAGACGATGGTCCCAGGATTGCACATCATGCCGTGCGGAAGCATCCCCAGCCATCCCGCTGAATTACTCGGTTCGGTGAGGATGAAAAAATTGCTCGAGGTCTTGAAGGAGTATTACGATCTCATCCTGCTGGACGCACCTCCCGTGATCGCCATGGCCGACACGCTGATCATTTCCCGCTATACCCACGGAGTCGTGCTGGTTGTTTCCGCCGACATCACCAAGTACCTCGGGTTGGACAAGGCGCGCGATCTTCTTCTTCAGAACGAGGTTCAGTTGCTGGGAGTCGTCGTCAACCGGTTTAACGCGAATAAAATGTACTACTCGTACTACCGGTACTATTACCAGAATTACTACTATTACTCGGAAAACGGCTCCAAACGGAAGCGCAAGCGCAGGGAAAAGATTGAAACCGAGCCCAGCTCAAAAGGTGGAACGGCGTAATTCCCTTTCCCTGAAGCATCCAACAGCGAGCGAGGTTCCGCCTCGCTTTTTCTGTTTCCCGCTTGCTGTTGTGTTGTTCCTTTCTTTGCGTTTCCTTGCCAGGGGCGCTGCGCGTTCCGGGTGATGTGAACTTCAATGCCACGTGTTTCTCAATTATTCCCATCCAAGCAATCAGAAATGAAAAATACCGAACAGTATCGCACGGTGATTGAGCCATTCAAGATCAAGTCGGTCGAACCGATTCGAATGACCACCAGGCAGGAGCGCGAGAACATTCTCACCGAAGCGGGGTTGAATCCGTTCATGATCAAATCACAGGACGTCATTATTGATTTCCTGACCGACAGTGGAACTTCGGCCATGAGCGCCGCCCAGTGGGGCGCTATGATGGTCGGCGACGAAGCGTACGCGGGCGCCCGCAGTTTTTATCGGTTCCAGGAAAAAGTCCAGGAGATCACCGGTTTCCCCATCGTCATCCCGACGCACCAGGGAAGAGCCGCGGAGAAAATTCTGTTCTCCACGATCTGTGGCCCGGGGAAGTTCGTTCCCAACAATACGCATTTCGATACCACGAGAGCGAATATCGAGTATGCCGGCGGCACGGCCGTGGACTGTCTTCCCGACGAAGCAAAGGATCCATCCCTGGTGGCGCCGTTCAAAGGCGATATGGACCTGGAAAAACTGGAAACGGTTATTCGTACGCACGGTCCGGAGAATGTGCCGGTGGTGATGCTTACTGTCACGAATAATTCCGGTGGTGGACAGCCCGTTTCCATGGAAAACATCCGCGGGGTCAGCGAACTCTGCCGCAGCTACGGGATCCCGTTTTTCTTCGATGCCTGCCGGTTCGCGGAAAACGCCTACTTCATCAAGCTGCGCGAGCCGGGATACGCCGATAAGAC